>NZ_JACSQR010000077.1:0-1376 GCF_014836505.1 Psychrobacter communis | reverse complement strand
GTCGATGTTAGCCATAATTCAATTACTCCTTATTTTTTAGGCTTCACATGATCCTAGCATTCTATGATAATATTTGTGTAGCGATATGTTTTTCCCTTATCTGAGGAAGATAAGGCACGCTTAGTAGTTTCTCCTCATTCCGCTTCGCTACATGATGAGAAACTAGCGTGTCAAACGGGAAAAGACCCGTTTGAAAACTACATCAGGCAAAGCCTGACAAAAACGAAAAGAGCAAAAAAATGGCAATCGGTAGATTAAGTGTAGGCGTAGGCCCAAAAGGAAAAGCAGGCCCTCATGCTATGTACATAGCGAGGGAAGGAAAATACGCGAAGCATAATGAAAAAATTGAAAAGTTAGAGGCAACAGGTAGCGGCAATATGCCTGATTGGGCGCAAGCTGATCCGAATTTTTTCTGGAAAATGTCCGATGAACATGAGCGTAAAAATGGTACTTCATATCGAGAGCATGTGATTTCCTTACCTCGTGAGCTAACTCCAGAGCAAAGACATGAGCTAATCAAAGAATGGATTGAGCAAGAGATTGGAGAAAAACACGCTTATCAGTACGCTATACATAATCCGCTAGCGCTTGATGGAGGCGAACAGCCGCACGCTCATATTATGTTTAGCGAGCGCCTAAGAGATGGTATAGAGCGCGATCCTGACACTTATTTCAAGAGATACAACAGCAAAAATCCTGAGCGCGGAGGAGGTAAAAAAGCTAATGAACCCAAGCTCGCAGATGAGCGAAAGTTAGAGCTAAAAGAACAGCGCGATCGCTGGGAGAAATTGTGTAATCAGCATCTTGAATTGGCGGGATCAGACGCTAGAATCAGCATGAAAACCCTTAAAGAACAAGGGATTGATAGAGAGCCAGTCAACCTATCAATGCAGCAAATTAAACGCGCAGATGTTAAAGACATCTATACTGATCTACTCACCGCTAGAGCAGGTTTTAAAAACGCTAAATCAGATAGCCAGGCTATTAATATTGTTAATGAGTTAAGAAAAATTGATAAGGAATTACATGAGCGAGCAAGTGAAGCAGTTGATAGAGCAAGTAGAGCAGTTGACAGCTATCAACGAAGATTTAAAACGGATAGATCAAGGGTTAATAGATCAGGAGGAGCGAAACTCTCTCTCGATAGCGCGATTAGAGAGGCGACAAATGGAACTGATTACAGCAAATACATCACTAATGAAAGTAAACAGCGAGTTGAAGAAAGCAAACGACTCACTAACGAAAGCAAACAGCGAGTTGAAGCAAGCAAACAACTCGCAACAAGTGCTGATCAAAAAATTAATGAGCGTATAGCAGCACAAGCAGCAGAGAAGGCCACACAAGAGCGACTAGAGCAGCAAGCGGCAGAGAAGGCC
>NZ_JACSQR010000076.1:0-1485 GCF_014836505.1 Psychrobacter communis | reverse complement strand
AAAAACTTTGATGCTAGCGCATCTAGGTCTTTTTTTCACCTTGCATTTGGTATTGCACTTCATGTGTTAATCTAAGAAATATAAAAGCACTGATGCTCGCTATTAGCATTGTATCTGCTTAGAGCAAAAGCTAAAAACTGAGCGTTTAAGCCACTGCTCTAAGCAATTCAACCCTGCCAGTTAAACCATCACTATTAAATTATTGTCATGAAACCATCTGATTAACTTGCAGCAAATTTATGATTAACGCAACTCATCAACGACCGCCAGCATAGCGATTAACGAGGCTTCCCCTAATTTAATAGAACGCTCAGGTGACCAACCTGTATCTTCAAAAGGTAAATTGGCATTCTCTTTAAATGGCATCTCTAAGGTATTGGCAAGGCAATCAAAACGCTCGGCTACCCAGTGGGTGGCAATCGTCATATTTGCTGTGCCCGGCGCATCAATGTCATAACCAAATTCAGACTGAAAATCGGCACTGGCCAATGTTAAGACTTCTGAGAATTTATCACGTAGATGGGCAAGGCGGTCGTTATAGCTTGGCGTGCCCTGCGAGCCGGCAAGGAACACATAAGGCAGCGCCTCATCGCCATGCACGTCATAAAATAAGTCCACGCCCGTTTCTTGCATTTTATTGATGACATGAAACACTTCAGGGCTTTTTTCTATGCTTGGGTTTGCCCATTCACGGTTTAGATTCGTCCCTACCGCATTGGTACGCAGGTGCCCGCGTACACTACCATCAGGATTCATATTCGGTACGATATAAAAATTGGCTTTTTCTAATAACAACTTAGCCGTGGCATTATCCTCGTCTAACAAACTGTTCAATAGCCCCTCAACCAGCCATTCAGCCATTGTCTCGCCCGGATGCTGGCGCGCCGTAATCCAGATACTGCGCTTCTTGCTATCACCATCACCTACTTTTACTAAGGTTAAGTCGCGTTTATCAAGCGTTTCGCCCAAATGCTCTAAACATGCGAGCGGATGCACTTGCACCGCCGCTAACAAGTCTTGATGACGCTCATAACTGTACGGGGCGAAATACGCAATTTGAATACTTTCGCACGCAAGCTCTGCCGTTATCGTTAACTTACCATCCTTATAAGAGGTTGGCAGACGGAACCAATACTCGCGATCATAGGAAGCCACCGCTTGATAATCCTCCCAGCCTGCAAGGTAGGACGCCTTCCCTGCATTCGTAATATTGAGTACGTACTGCTCGCCAACTTCGCCTGATAGACGAAAGTTAAACCACTGAAAAAACTCTCCTCCCACGTCTGGACGAATCGCCAGTTGAATGTTGGTTTGATCTTCTGCATTGATAACCTCAATATTACCGGCATCGAAATTTGCGCTGATATGCATAATCTTTTCCTAATGGTTTTTGTAAATTAAAAGACAGATATAGTCAGCTCAAAATAAAATTGTTATGGTTAGGGCAAACATCATAAAACAATTTGGATAAGTCGTTTTCCATCC
>NZ_JACSQR010000075.1:0-1574 GCF_014836505.1 Psychrobacter communis | reverse complement strand
AGCGAAGCACTGCTTCGCCCCGACGCAAGATGAGAGCTATGCTCGAATGAGGCGACGGCGTACTTCGCGAAAAACAGCCCGTAAAGTACGCCTTTATTAAAGACAATCAGCAGATATTTAGCGTCACTACTATGTGCCGTGTATTGAGCGTTAAGCCCTCAAGCTACTACGATTGGCTAAGTCGTGACTTAAGCGAGCAGCAGATACATCGTAATCAGTGCGAGTTACTGGTTAAAGCTGCGCACAGTGAAACCAAGGAACGCTACGGCTTTGAGCGTCTACAGGCGCACCTAAACGGGCAAGGACATGATATCAGCCCTTACATGGTTAGAAGCATTAAAGAGGAGCATGGCATCAAATGCCGTCGCCACAAGCGCTTTAAAGTCACCACTGACTCTAATCACAATAAGCTGGTCTATGACAACGTATTAAATCAGCAGTTTGATATTCAAAGACCGAATCAAGCTTGGGTCAGTGACATCACCTACATCTGGACAAACGAGGGCTGGCTGTATTTAGCAGGCATTAAAGACTTATACACTAAAGAGCTTGTCGGTTACGCCATTAATAAACGCATGACTGCTGATTTAGTTTGCCGTGCACTCACTATGGCAATCAAGAACAAACGACCTCCCAAAGGGCTAATAGTCCACTCTGACAGAGGCAGCCAGTATTGCAGCCATGCCTACCACAAGATCATTAAGCAGCATCAATTTACAGGCTCAATGAGCGCTAAAGGCAACTGTTATGACAATGCGCCGATAGAAAGCTTCTGGGGTACATTGAAGAATGAGCTGATATATCATAAAGATTATAAAACCAGATTTACAGCCATCAACGATATCATTAGATATATCGAGCTGTACTACAACCAGACGAGGATTCAAAAGGGCTTGGGCTATAAATCGCCAAGACAGGTGTGGTTTGATTATTATCGTCAGGCTGCGTAATTAAAATCTCCCAAGTTTAACTGTACGGATTTGACGGCAGGGGTCACATACGCTTGTTAATAGCGTAACCGACAAGCTCTTTGGTGTATAAGTCTTTGACCCCTGCTAAGTACAGCCAACCCTCATTCGTCCAGATATAGGTAATGTCGCTGACCCACGACTCGTTAGGGCGCTTAGCATCAAACTTCTGATCCAGTACGTTTGGATAGACCAGCTTGTTGTGATTGGAGTCGGTGGTGACTTTAAAGCGCTTATGACTACGACATTTAATGCCGTGTTGCTCTTTGATGCTTCTTACCATATACAGGCTAATGTTATGGCCTTGCTCGCTTAGATGAGCATGCAGTCGATCTGCGCCATAACGTTCTTTCGTTTCATTGTGAGCCGCTTTAACCAGTAATTCAGACTGGTTGCGATGTATCTGTTGGTCGCTGAGATCACGACTTAGCCAGTCGTAATAGCTTGATGGCTTAACCCTTAACACACGGCACATAGTGGTGATGCGAAAGAGGAACTGGTTGTCTTTGATAAAGGCGTACCTGACTAACTGTTTCTCGCGAAGTACGCCGTCGCCTCATTCGAGCATAGCTCTCATCTTGCGTCGGGGCGAAGCAGTGCTTCGCC
>NZ_JACSQR010000074.1:0-1638 GCF_014836505.1 Psychrobacter communis | reverse complement strand
ATGCAAGTTCTTAAAAGTATAGATGACGGTATGACCTTTGCCGAGGCGGCTGAGTTTTATAATCTCAGTCCAACCACGATACAGAACTGGAAGAGACGTATTCATAGCAAAACAACCAGGCAAACCAAACCCTATAAAATACCAGATGACGTGCTACTTAATGATGTCAAAGAACACCCTGATGATTACCAGTATGAGCGAGCCCGTCGTTTAAACTGTAGTAAAACAGGCATTTATCATGCCCTAAAGCGGTTAGGCATCAGTCAAAAAAAAGACCTTAGAACATCCAAAAGCCTGTCCGATAAAAAGAGCGATCTATCAAAGTAAGCTTGATACTTTTAAACAACAAGGCTATCCCATCGTCTATATGCATGAGAGCGGCTTTGAACATGAAACCATTTGCTCTCATGGCTATGCACCGATAGGTACACCTTGTATCGATAGCTATAACTGGCAAGGTAAAAAGCGAACCAACGTTATCGGTGCTCTTTATGACAAGATGCTGTTTGCCCTAGATTACTTTAAGCACAACATTAACAGCAACATATTTTACGACTGGTGCAAATTCACGCTAATCCCAAGTCTTAAAACCAAATGCGTGATTGTCATGAATAATGCCAGATTTCATAAGAGCAAACGCATTCAAAAGCTACTGAACAGGCATGGTCATCGTATTCTATGGCTGCCGCCCTACAGTCCTGATCTGAATCCTGAGCGAGGATAAAGCAAAGCATTGCTTTGCCCGAGCGCAAGACGAGAGCTGTGCTCGAGTGGGAGAAAAAATGGGCTCAGGTGAAGTTTCTACGCCAAGGCTGGATGGAAAACGACTTATCCAAATTGTTTTATGATGTTTGTCCTAACCATAACAATTTTATTTTGAGCTGACTATATATAACTATCAACCAACTAAAATACATCGAATCCGTGTGTTACCACCATTAGTTTCTTCTATAGTTGAATAGGTTAATTCTATATTATGCTTCTGTAAAACACTTTTATTGAATGAAGGTTTACCTTTCAAAATAATGTAATATCCAAAATTTTCACTATCTCCATTTTGAGCAAAACTAGAAATCCTGAGTACTCTAACACCGAATTTATTGAAGTCAGTATCCATATTCTTAGATATTTCATTTTTCGTTTTCTTAAATGTGCTATTTATTGATTTTACATTTTTTACTTTATATTTATTGCCAATGATAAACTGACTGTTTTTTTCTCTATTGATGGATTTTCCAAAAGATTCGTATAAAAGCTTATTAGTTCTCCACTTGAGGTGTTAAAAGAACAGCTCAACGTAGATTTGCTTATTAAGTATTGAACATCAATCACTTTGCTTGAGTTCAATTGTTTATCGTGTATTTCTGCCTGTGTGCTGGCAGATGTGGTTAGCAGTAGAAGTACAATCCAGCTGCTAACCGTTTTCTTTACACTATCGAGTCGAGGTAGAGTCATGGAAGTTTAGTCCTTGATCAATTAAAGATTGGGTATCAACTATAGGTGCTGATTGCTGAGACTGTGAACCCCAAGCTTTTTTAGGATAGTAATAAATATACGTACTACCGTTCCAAAAATCTTACTCAAACCTAGCCAATATTGACTATTAGATAGGTTTGACGTTTTCTTTCTGCTTCATTG
>NZ_JACSQR010000073.1:0-1877 GCF_014836505.1 Psychrobacter communis | reverse complement strand
ATCTATCAATCTAACGAAAGAGGACTCCACCCGACGCTAGGGTGGAGGTGAATTTCGTATAGCCTAACTCTGCTGATTTTGAATGTATTGCTTAATAATCTCCAACGGCGCTCCGCCACATGAGCCGGCAAAGTAAGAGCGTGACCACAAAACAGGCTTATTATAAGCCGCCCTTAAGTCAATGAAGTTGGCTCTCATTCGCCGGCTTGTGACCGACTTTAGATTATTAACCATCTTACTTAGTTGTACCGTTGGTGGGTATTGAATTAGCATGTGAACATGATCGCCTTCACCGTTACATTCCTTGAGTTCCGCACCAAAATCCTTGCATATCTCAGCAACAACTTCTTTAAAGTATTGACGATGATTATCAGCTAAAACCTTTTTGCGATACTTAGTGATGAATACTAAATGCACATGCAGATTATAAGCAGAATGACGGTTTTTATATATCTCACTCATTGTAATAAATACCCTTTAGTGTTTATTTTATATAGTATAACATGGTGTAAATAACGAACACACTGACCAATAAAGCATTCATTATGAAAATTAATAAAGCGTACAAATTTAGGCTTGAGCCTAATGCAGAACAAGAGGTTATCTTAAATAACCTTGTTGGTTCTGCACGTTTTGTTTGGAATCAAGTGCTTGCGGTATCGTTTGAGATGTTTGCTAAAAATGAGTTTATTAATGCAACCAATTTGGTTAATAAAATCATGGATATTAAAGCAAATCCTGAGTTTGCCTTCTTAAAAACAAGCTCTAACGCGGTGTCTTTACAACAAAAAATTCGTGATCTCGCTTCTGCTTGGTCACGCTTTTTTGACTCTAAAGTTCATGCACGATTGAAAGAGAATAAGAAAAAACCTAAAAAGCCTAAGTTCTTCAAGCTTGCTGATGGCACAGAAATCCAATTACGCCCGCTTATGCCGCGCTTCAAGCGCAAATCAGATGGGTGTGATTCAATACGCTTGGTACAGTTTGATAAATATTGCCGTGTTGAAGGCAATCGTGTCAAACTACCGAATGGTGTAGGTTTTGTAAAGTTTAGAAAATCTCAAGACATTCTTGGGATAATTAAAAACGTCACCATCAGCAAGAAATCCGGTCATTGGTACGTGTCGTTTGGCACTGAGCGAGAGTTGGAACAGAACCCAATTCACCCTTCTAAAACCGCCATTGGTATTGATTTAGGTGTCAGTAAATTAGTTACCGGCTCAAACGGTCAGTGCTTTAAACCTAAGAGCAGCTTTAAAGCCAATCAAGGCAAACTAGCAAAGCTACAGCGCCAATTAAGTCGTAAGGTCTTATTTAGCCAAAATTGGAAAAAGCAAAACCGTAAAATCCAAAAGCTTCACCATCACATTGCCAATATTCGCCATGACTACTTGCATAAAATCAGCACTGACATCAGCAAAAACCACGCCATGATTGTCTGTGAGGATTTAAAAGTAGTTAATATGTCGGGATCTGCAAGCGGGACTCTTGAAAATAAAGGTCGCAATGTCAAAGCCAAGTCAGGATTGAACAAATCAATTCTTGATCAGGGTTGGTCGATGGCGCTGACTATGCTTGAGTATAAACAGCAATGGCAAGGCGGGTTACTGATTAAAGTAAACCCGCGTTATACAAGCCAAACCTGCTTTGAATGCAAGCATGTTGCAAAAGAAAATAGACGTACCCAAGCAAAATTTGAGTGCGTTGAATGTGGTTATATTGCGAATGCAGATGTTAATGCAGCTCGTAATATTCTTGCGGCAGGACATGCCGTTTTGTCTGTGGAGGGAGGATGCAGTAAAGGTCGCCCGTTGAAGCAGAAAACTTGCGACGGTCGTGAGAAAGTCGCCTAAGAGCTTTTGCTTTTAGAATCCCCC
>NZ_JACSQR010000072.1:0-1982 GCF_014836505.1 Psychrobacter communis | reverse complement strand
CTTACTCAAACCTAGCCAATATTGACTATTAGATAGGTTTGACGTTTTCTTTCTGCTTCATTGTCACGCGCTATTTCTCATTTGAGATTTAGACTGACCACGACTCCACAGACTTTTTTAATTGGCGATGGAACTCACCGTCCAATAAACAGGATTATGCAGCTGTTAAAATAACAGTCGCGTTATTTAAAATATTGATGCTGGCGTTGAGGTCACGGTCATGAGAAACCTGACAGTTAGGGCACAACCACTCACGCATTTTCAATGTTAGCTCATCTTTACCAAGGATATGATTGCAGTTTGAACAGGTTTTTGAGCTTGGGTAGAAGGGTCCGACTGATTTCACAACCTTGCCTTGCTCAGTGGCTTTGTAGATAAGCTGTCGCTTAAACTCAAAGAAACCCAAGTCACTGATAGCTCTTGATAGCCGCCTGTTCTTAACCATACCTTTGACATTCAAATCCTCAATCGCAATCACATCGAACTCATTAACCAGACTTGTTGTGATTTGATGGAGAGAATCTTGCCTAATACACCTGATCTTATAGTGCAAACGAGAGAGCTTGGTTTTCGCTTTTTCTCTGTTTTTACTGCCTTTTTTAGTGCGACTGAGCGCTTTGTTTAGCGTTCTTAGTTTTTTAAGGTTTGCTTGAAGTGGTTTTGGCGCTTTAATTTTAGTGCCGTCTGATAAAACCAGTAAGTCGGTAATACCAAGATCAACACCAACGCTTTTACCTGTCTTTTTAGTAGGAATTACAGCTTTTTGTATTTCAACAGCCACACTAACAAACCACTTACCGCCACGTTTAGAGATGGTGGCTGACATGATCTTGCCGTCAAAACGTAAAGCTTCTTTTAAGCGAACCCAGCCCAAGTTTGGGATACGAATGGATTTACCTTTAATGGCAAATTGGTCGTTGGATAAACTGAATCTATCGTCACGGCCTTTTTTACGAGCGGTTGGGTATTTCGCTAAGCCTTTAAAGAAGTTGTTATAAGCATCACCCAACTGCATGATTGCCGCCTGCGGAGCGCATTTGGTCACTTCCAGCATATAGGGGAATAATTCACGCTTAATGGCGTTCAATTCGCGTCTGAGCTTCGCCTGTGAGGGCTTGTTTAGATTTTTAGTATCAACCTCAACGCCTGCGGCCAAACACGCATCACGGTACGCTTTGTCAAGCGCATACTGCCGCTGCCACTCATGCAAAGCCCAGTTGTAGGCTTTTCTCGCCACGCCACAAGCACGAGCAAGGTGATTTGCCTGTACGTTGTTTGGCTTGAGTTCGATAATGTGTCCACGGATCATAATGCTTTTTTAACCGCCTCTATTAATTGTTGGTTTTTCTTGCTGCGAGAGCCGTATAGCCTCGCTGAAAATACGGTGATAATCTCCAATACATCTTGGGCTAATTCTTGCTCAAAACTCAACTCTTCACCTTGATTGATTATTACCACTTCAACGTCACGAGCCTCACACAACATGAAAACCAGTTCTGCACCAAATCGTAAAAGCCTGTCTTTATGGGTAATTACCAGCCGTTCAACTTTATTGCTCAGTATGTCATCAAGCAGGTTTTTTAAGCCTTTCTTTTTATAATTCATTCCACTACCAAGATCGGTAATCGTCTCAAAAGTCCAGCCTTGCCTGGCACAATAAAGTTCCAAAACTTGAGACTGGCGAAGTAAGTCGTCTTTTTGATCACGACTCGACACACGAGCATAAGCAATGGTTTTTCGGTCTAATTTAGGTGGTGTATTCAAGGAATGCGGTCTGATTTCACTTAAATCATATCGCCTATGCCCGTTTTCGGTTCGCTTGGCGACTAACGTACCATCCTCATCCCAACGTCTTAATGTGGATTGAGCAACCCCGAAATGTTTGGCAGCCTCCCCAATACTAACCAGTTTCCCCATAACTTGCTCTCTATATTATAGATATAATCTATCTATTATAGTAATAAATAGGTAGGTTTGTATAT
>NZ_JACSQR010000071.1:0-2204 GCF_014836505.1 Psychrobacter communis | reverse complement strand
TTATCCCTCCTCATTTAAGATCTCGCGCTCCTCTTCAGCCACTTTGAGCTGACGCTTGAGCTGCTTTATTTCTTGAAGAGCACTCATAAGATCAGGATCATATTGCTCAGTCCCTTCAAGCTTGCCTTGATTGGCTTTATTATGCCAATTTGATAGCGTTTGCATGGCAATGCCAAGCTGCTTTGCAGTGGCTGAGATATTGCCATTATTGTCTGATATCTTCTTGACGGCCTCGGCTTTAAATTCGTCACTGTAGGTTCTTACTTTCTTGGTCATGATAAACTCCGATTAATACGCTTAGTTTACCAAGTTTACCTCTACGGTTTCTTCAGCATAGCTCATACCGAACATGACAGTAAGCCTTAAATTAAAATATGGTGGGCCCCAGTATAAACCACACTAATACTATAAACCTTTAATATATAAAGATTTATTTGTTGTTATAATTCTTTATACCAACAAACATACCAACATTAATTTTAAGTTTGATTATAAAGCTTACTTTTTTGATAGAATAAAAAACTAAGCCTAAAAAACCTAGTTAACGAGCTACTCTTCAGAATCTAACGTCTCCTCTAAGTACTCGATCTCTTCAATCAGCTGTGCTTTAGTTTCTTCAAAATAGCTATCCCAGTTATCAATACTACTAATAGACTGATAGTCGTCACTGTCTTTAATTAAGAAAATTTCTTGCTCAACTTTCTCAATTTTAGTTCTAAGGGATTTGATAATAACTTTGAGTTGTTCTGCTTCGCTGACAGTCTCTGAGCGAGGTTTAAAGATGCCTTGCTTTAACTCAGCTAATATCTCTTTCACTTCCTTCAAGTCATTTTTTCTGTAAGCCTCATTAAGTTGAACGAATATCTCCTCAGCAACTTGCTTCATGCCTTCGTTGACTCGATCAGGGTGACAAATCTGGCTGGCTTGACGATAGAACTTCTTTAATTCCTTTCTTTGCTCATCATTAAGGTCATATAAGACTTTATCTGACTCAGCTTCAATATACTGGTTATAGTCTTGTTCGTCTTGTACTGCCTGCTCGTATTCTTCAGGATCGTCTTTCGTTGAAACTTTACGTAAATGCAGAAGTCTTTTGATATAGCTACCAAGTTCTTGGGTATGTCGATGATGAAACTCTGAAATCAGCTGCTCTAATTCTATCTTCTCATTATCGTAGGCGTTTAGTTGATGCTCGAGCTGGCGTATTTCAAGTTTTAAGGCGCTGATATCGATATCGTTATATACAACTAAAGCATGATGGTTTTTAATGAATTGATCAATTAACTTGATAGCTGTTTCAAAGCTATGTTGCGTTAAGGCATCTATAATGTCTGCTATATGCTGTTGAAAGATATAGATTTTTAGTTTCGAACTTTCACGTGTGATATCTTCTATATCTTCTAATACAACATAGTTCTTAATGATTTCAAGACGTTTTATTATCTTATCAAGAGGGAGCTCAGGAGTAGTATCTTCATGATCAAAGTAGGTATTACGAATTTTTTTGAACTGTTTGATGAACTGCTCGGCTAAAACAGTATCACCTTTAGTAATCAGAATATTTTCGTGATTTCTCTCGGCTTTATAGCTCCAGTTGTATGAGCCATTAATGACAGTTTCATTGTCTATCACACAGAATTTATTGTGCATTAGATCTTGTTTGCCATCACCAATAAGATAAGCGGCTGAAGAACCAATATTTAACTGGCTATGGTCCACATAACTATTTTGGTTAATTTCGTCATTAGATAACATCAATTGGACGGTAACACCTTGATGAGCTTTATCAACAAGGATATTGAATAGGTTTTGGTTAGTAAACCAAGCAACAGCAATAAAAATGCTATGCTCTGATTTTTCTAATTCACTAGTAATTCGTTGAGCTATGTTTTCAAATATGGCTTCTGTTTGCACGTCAAGCTACCTTCAATATAGTATTGCTCTAAACAGAGTTAATATAATCGTTAAATGAATATGTTGATCTTTTTATTAACTAAGTAGTCAGGTAGTTTATTAAGATTATTACCTTCTATAACAAGATGGTTTAGTTTATTGAGCTTTATAATATCTTTAGGAAGTTCTTCTAGTCTATTATTGCTTAAACCTAAACTAGTTAGGTTTTTTAGTTCTTGGATTCAACATCGAAGTGCAACGCACCCGAAGCTAGATTTTACCTCAAGCGGTGTTCTAAACCCTAGCACCTT
>NZ_JACSQR010000070.1:0-2488 GCF_014836505.1 Psychrobacter communis | reverse complement strand
AATCGTTGTTATGACAGTTATGAGGCTATTGTCGATGCCGCTTGCTTGGCTTGGAATAATTTGCTTAAACAGCCACAGAGGATTCGGTCGTTAACTGCTCGTGCTTGGGCGCAACTTTAATTGTTGGGTTTGGTATTATTTTAATTCAATGTTTTAATTTTTAAGCGACGTCAATAGATAATTGTCCATCAACCTTAACAAGCGGGTCTTGCGAGCTGCAACCTGACTTTGGTAAAGGAACGTTGTTGCTATTTATCAAGATATTGCGCGGTAGGCTATAAGAGATAGGTTAGAAAAAGTCGCCATAAAAAATGGCAGCACTCTTAATAAAGAACGCTGCCATTGTTAATAAAACGAAGGTTAGCTAAATAATAAATGAATAATAATTCAAGGTTTTAGCAGTACCTTACCTTTTTTGCCTGACTGCAATTTGCCATCGACCGCTTTTACGATGTCGGCCAAATCAAATACCGCTTCTACAGGCAGTTTTAATTGTCCGTCTACCGCTCTATCGATCAGCTCATTCACTAGGCGCTGCTTATTCTCCACACTCATCTCTTGACTGAGCTTACTGCCCCAAAAGCCTTTCATCACCGCTTGCTTGAAAATCATATGGGTCGGATTGATGACCATAGGTCTGCCCGACATCGCCCCAAAGGCGGCGAAGGTGCCACCATGACCGAGTAACGATAACAAATCGCCACTATTTTCACCGCCGACCGAATCCACCGCCGCACTGATTTTATCATTACCGACGATCGCTTTGACTTGCTCTTTCCAGTCATCATCTGAGGTGTTGATATTGTTTTTGATACCGAGAGTATCTAACTCTTTTATGGCATCGTCACTTCTTACCAGATTAATGGTTTTGACGCCGCGCGCCGCCGCTAGCATGGCAAGCGATTTACCAACGGCACCGTTGGCGGCATTATGGATAACCCATTGACCGCTTTCTACTTCTAAGAACTCTAATAGCATCAACGCACTCAGCGGCATGGCAATCAGCTGCGCGGCCATTTCATCTTCTAAACTATCAGGGATAGGAAACACCATATCCGCTGATGCGACAAAATACTCTGCCCACGTTGCTTGTACACTGGCAGCCGCCACGCGTTGCCCGACTTTTAAGCCTTTAACTTCACTACCAACGGCATCGATAACGCCTAAGGCTTCGCTACCACCGATAGCCGGCATTTCAGGTTTAAAGCCATACTGACCGCGAATGGTAAGCAGGTCATGGTTATGGATGGAGGCGAGAATGGTTTTGACGCGCACTTCATTGGCTTTTGGCTCGGGGATAGGACGGTCGCCGAGGCTTAATACTTCAGTTGGTTTGCCAAAATGATCATAAGTTGCACTACGCATAATAAATCCTTTTTTTAATTGTTACGTTTTTTTCAAATGTTTTTGACAAGCGAATAAATTTGTAGCCATCAACAGTAGCAAACCCAGCTTGCTTATCGCAATATTACTTTGGTAAAGCAAAGTAGTCAGCGTTAAGTGAGCAGCATTTAGTTGGTTTCATTAATCATTAGCAGTTTGTTCTGTGGTTATTTGTTCTGCATGTGCCTGCTCTGGACTAATAACCTTAAAATCGTCATCTACTAAATTGGTCAGTAGCGGCTCCCCTTTATCATTAATCCGAAATAGCCCATATTCTGCTGCCTCAAATGCTTCGCCATGACCTTCTTGGAAGAAAAAAGCATTGGTCGCAAGCTGCATTACGCCGTTACGGATACGGTAGTGAAGCGCCATCTCATTAGAGGCTAGATTTCTAGGCTGATTAGCCGCTAAGCGCTTAAACTGTCCGACATTATGTTGGTCTAAAGCGACAATGACATAGCCTTGTTCGTTAATAGGATAGCTACCGGGGTCTTTATTTAAGGCAGCAAATACGTCACGCTCTAGCGCATAGCTAAGCGTCATATAGTCGCCTTGCATAAAGCCGCGTGGATCAACGGGTGCAAGCGCTAATAAAACCGTATCGCCAGTCGTAAGATGGTTTTCATACTTTACGATATTCCTCGTCATCACCACCAATACCAGCGCCAATCCAAGAAGGGCAATAATAATCGTGACTGCCGGTTTTTGTAGCCAATAGGTCTTTGATGTGTTTTTAAGCAAGCGCTTGGTCAAAATTTTATCATTCATGACAGCCGCTCCTGATGATCGTTAGCGCTTGATTTTATCTGCGCAAAATAGCCTTTGATAAGCAGCCAGCGCAGCAGAAGTAGTGCGATACCGATGACCAGCATAGAGGCAGACTTGACCAATAAAGACGTATCGAGCTGATAGTAATACCAAAAGATATAACCGACCGAGGCGATAACGCCCAGTCCTAACAGCACGCGTTGGCTATTAGCAGTAGCAATGATAATAATCAAACTGGTGGCCAATAAGCCTGAGACATAAATAACCCCAGTTCGGGATAAGCCACATTGTAACTTATTGATACTATTTACAATGTGGCTACCTGTCCCTGCTGAGG
>NZ_JACSQR010000006.1:0-108973 GCF_014836505.1 Psychrobacter communis | reverse complement strand
AAGGGTGGATGGAGAATAATTTACCTAAACTGTTTCATGATATGGGTTGTATCAATTTTATTTTGGATTGACTATAATACCAATAAGTCAGATTATAAGGTTAATCCTTACTATCGGCCTCAAAAGCTAGAGCGGCATCGAGTGACTTATTATCATAAGTGATTGTCTCATGGATTTGTTGCGCCCTTATTGCATCTGCAGAGATATGCGAAGAGCTGTGCCCAAGCCATGTTGTGCTGTTTATGACATTACCTAAGGTGTTGTTTAATGAGTTCTTTAAAGTGTCATTTTTAGTATTCGGTTCAATCGCGCATAATAACGACCACATTTGCCACACGCGCGGATGGGTATCGACATTTAAAACCAAACGTGATTGAGCATTTTTAATCTGAGAAGGTGTCACTTTGTTATCGGACTGAAGTGTTTGTACTTTAGTAGCTAATGATTTGAGCGGGTCAGCAGCATTGTAGTTTATCACGTGAATAGGCAGTCGACTGTCAAGTTCAAGCGTACAGTCCCAGACACTGGCATCGTTTATTTTGCTCCAACCTGTGAGAGCTTGCAACGTTAAATCACCATTGGCGAGTTGCCAAGTTTTACCTTGCTCACAAACTTGAGCACTGATGGTTGCATGAGTTTTATTTTTACCAGATTGACTGGCTAGTTGATAAGCGCGCTGGAGCTCGGGCCAACGCTCACTACGCCCTGCTTGCCAATACTGAGCGGTTGGGAGACGTTGACTTAGCTCAGCGACGGTTATTGGTAGCAGCTCAGAGTCGTTTGGCTTATAGATGGTCTGCTCCAATGACTGACATTTGTTAATGTCGCTAAAGATGTCGTCAAGGCCGCGCTACTGCTTTGCACCACGATACCTTCTAGACGCTTGATAGATAAGCTGCGCAGTTGCTGCTCTAGGGTCGCAGATAACTTGTCAGCGGTTAGCGTGCTTGGCATCGTACGAATATCATAAGGCCTATGATCGGCTAAAATTAACCAGCTAACGTTTGTCTTATTATCTTCATTATTTAGCACAGGGTATTGTAGCACCGCCGCGCTTAAATATTGGTCGCCCGTTGGCAGAATATAGAGAGTCGGAGTCATGGTTAACGACTGCTGATTGGCGTATACCGTCATAACCAGTAGCGTTAACGGCGCTAGCGCGAGCCAACGACTGATAAGGCCGCGCGGTAATAGCCACGGCAGCATCGCCAATAATACCATCAGCAAAATTGCCATATTCACTGGCGTATAAAGCCATGCCCCTGAGAATATCGGTAACGTCGTTAGCCACGTGATAAGCTCGTGTAAATGAGCGACGAGAGCAATCACCAGTGCCCAAATAGCATCTGCTAACGTGGGCACGATAAGATAGCACAGCCCAGCCAGTAAATTTAGCGGTACAATCACCCAACCAAATAAACCGATGGCAAATAAATTAACGATAAGCCCTAACAGTGATGCCTTACCGAATAACAATAAGGTTATGGGTAATAGCGCGATAAATAGCCAAAACTGTAATTTGAACAGACGTTTAAATCCCAACCATGTACGTTGAAGTATCTTCGCATTTTTATTGTCAGTAGAGTTCGTGGTCGTTAAGCTTGCAGACTCTGTTTGACTCCATGCTATTGAACTATCTTCGTACTTTAATAGCAGCGCTACCGCTATAAAGGACAGCCAATAACCTGCTTGCCACAGTACATATGGGTCGAACCATGCCATCAATACTGCTAGCGCCAACAATATACGTATGGTACTAATTGGCAGTAGCGTTAAGCGTATCAACCCTATCGCTAATAACATCCATGCGGTACGCGCAGCAGGTATATCAAACCCAGTAAATAAGGCATAAGTAAAAGCCGCGCTCATCATAACCCACCAGCGCAATTGCCAGCGCGGGATATGACGATAGATAGAGGGGTAAAAACGATTCAACAGTAAGACTGCCAATCCCGCTAATACAATCGCTAAAAATAAAACGTGCGTTCCTGAGATGGCCAATAAATGAGAAATACCTGCCAGCTGATATAAATCTTTGGTATCGCGATTGATTAAACTGCGATCACCGGTCAGCAAACTCAAAGTCACCGCTTTTGCTTGCTGCTCTGCGAGAGTTTGCCCTGCCCAGTCCTGATAAAAATGCTGACGTAGTTGCCAACGTCCTTGGTCTATCGCGTTACGAAAGCGGTATAAATAAGAATTGTCAGCTTTAGACAATGCTGCTGAGCCATTAAACAGAATAGTTGAGGCGCTGGTCGCTAATATCGTGGCAACCCCATCGATATGTCGCCCTCGTAACCAACGATAACTATCAAATCCCGTTGGATTGTTCAGTGCTTGCTCAGAGTTGGCAAGTGGCGCTAGCGTCAAAGTCATCAATAACTGATCACCTGGCTGCAAATGATTTAGTTCTATAGTCTGCGATTTATTCTCAGTACCTTTCTTAGAAGGTTTTTTAGGGAGCGACTTCTTAGAGAAAGATTTTTTTGGATAAGCATTTAGCAGTATACGATATTGTTCATTTTCGAAATATTCGAAATTATCTCCGTTTAAGTTATTTTCCTCATTGCTGAGGCTATTATCAGTCACCTCTTTATAATTGGCATTGTAATTTACGCTCAGTTTGTCCAATTCTTTTGATGTTAGCTCGGACAGTAAAGGCGATATATGGCTAATGGTAGCAACCTGCCGATAGCCACTATTACTTGCGTCATCATAGACACTATCACTGATGCCTTCGATGCTCACCAACGCTTGCACGCGCACAGTTTGTTTGATGGCATTACTTTGCGCCTGTTGCTGATTTATCAAAGCGAGCAGCCCACTACCAGTAATCAGCGCTAACGCTAATACTGCCATTAATAAATGATGAGCAAATTTATAGAGTAATGATGATGTAGAAGATAGGGTTTTAGCAGAATTTTGAACAGCAAAATTTTGAGCAGAGGAATTTTTAACATACCTCTTTTTAGCGTCAATCGAGGGTGAAAACGCAATGTAACGCTGATTGATAAATAGCAGAACGATGGTCAAAGCTATTAATAATAACGGCAAGATAGAAGATGTGCTCAGGTCTGGTAATAAGGAGCCAACAGGCAGCGGCATAGTATCTGCGACGGCCAAAACCCCCATCATAACGATGATTATCAAGCTACCAATTAACCAGTACACCAGCGCTCCTCGCTTGCTTGATAGCTCGTCCATTGCATATAAGTTGTATGATGGATAATGACTGTTCTAAACATTGAACCAACCATCAAGTGAGCAAACCGTCAAGCGATGGCATTTATGTGGCTATTACCCTATACTTACCAGAAATATTGCAATAGTGATTATTCAACATTATCTAGCCGCTTTTCTGATAACATTTATAGCTATATTTTTTATTAATAATATCACTGTATATCAGCCCATCAATATGATTGAGCGGGCTGAAGATAACATGTAAAGGCGATTCTGTGCCAAACAAACGTCTAAAAGACCTACTTCCTACCCCTGAAAAAATCTTAGAAAGTCGCTCATTAAAACTATTTGCGCCACAACTTGCCGACCCTCGTTTATGGCATTTTAATCGCCATAGTTTAAATAAAGCGGTTTATATCGGTGTGCTCAGCGCATTTTTCCCCCTGCCAGGACAGATGTTGCTGGCTTTAATCGGCGCGCTTATTTTTCGTGCCAATGTGCCGATGGCGCTTGGTCTGACTTGGATTACTAACCCGCTGACGACTCTGCCGGTGTTTTATGCTGGCTAC
This sequence comes from Psychrobacter communis, assembly GCF_014836505.1. NCBI lineage: Bacteria > Pseudomonadati > Pseudomonadota > Gammaproteobacteria > Moraxellales > Moraxellaceae > Psychrobacter > Psychrobacter communis. The sequence continues at coordinate 105,221 of NZ_JACSQR010000006.1, read as the reverse complement.
TATATCGGTGCCAAAATCCTTGATGTGCCGATGATTAGCTTGCGCATTATCGGCAGAATGATTTCTGACTTTAGCTTATGGCTCATATCTGATGGCGCCAATCCTTTCATCACTTATAAAGGTACGGTATCTATCGCCGCTTTTTGTCTAGGGCTAACAATTTTAGCGGTCATCAGTAGTATTGTCTGCGGTTTGGCGTTTAAAGCCATCTGGCGCTATAAGACTGTCACCAGCTGGCAAAAACGTCAGAAAGACTCTGCTGAAAAAACCAGCAAGCATGAATAGCCTTAATTATTAATAATCGATCTTGTCGCGTCAGTCATCTTATAAAAATAGCAGCATTTTATAAAGTTGGAAATATCTTATAAAATCATTGCCCAATTTGTAAGCGACCTTATAACTCGCCTTCTTCCTCTTTATGCTTGTCGATAGCATTTTTAACATTGTCGGTGAGGTTGGCATCCATCACAAAGATATCTAGCACTTTCTCATCTTTTAGCAGAGTATAACGCTTGCCAGTCGCACTATCTTGCGCCTTTAAATCGTAATCTGCACCCGCTAAGGTAATTGAGTCAAAAACCGGCGTCAGCAAGTCTATTTGCGCTTGTCTATCAATGGTGTCAAACAGCGTCGGATCCATATAAGGCTTTAGTGGTTCGTTACCTTCTTCAGCACTGCCAAAAGCTTCAATCGGATCATCATTTTTATCCATCTCATTATTCCTTATTTAGCATTTTAGTTATGATTTTATCTATTCGTTAAGTTTGCTAGATACAGTCTGTTTTTTTCGTCGTTTTTATAGTCAGTAACTTTTATAAAAAAGCTAACCGTATCATGCTGCTGCTCAGTAACAGCAATTCTACAGTTTATTGAAAAAAGTATTAAAAATGACGGCTTTAGTAATCTTCCCAATGTCCATTACGGAGCAGGAGCTGACGGTCAGCAAGGGCTGCCAAACTGCGGTCATGCGTCACCATTAATAGCGCGGTTTGCATGGTGCTTTGGAGCTCGGATAACAGCCCAAACACGCTTTGCGCGTTGTCATAATCCAAGTTACCAGTCGGCTCATCGGCCAAAATAAGTGATGGTTTGGTCACAAGCGCGCGAGCAATCGCCACACGTTGACGCTCACCGCCTGATAGCTCACCGGGTCTGTGGGCCAAACGGTGCTCTAAACCGACACTTTTTAAAATATCTATCGCTTGTTGACGTGCCTCGGTCGTCGATACTTTTGGGCGCATCAGTAGCGGCATAGCGACGTTTTCAACAGCAGTAAATTCGGCTAACAAATGGTGAAACTGATAAATAAACCCCAAGTGTTTATTACGCATCGCCCCGCGCTCGGTCTCATTCATACTATTTAATAGCTGCCCGTGTAGCCAAACCTCCCCGCTACTGGGGGTATCAAGTCCGCCAAGCAAATGCAGCAAGGTACTTTTTCCCGAACCACTGGTACCAACAATCGCAATGCGCTCACCGGCATTGACGGTCAAATCCAGACCGGTCAATACTTGCGTGCTCACCGCCCCTTCATCATAAATTTTATTAATATTGGTCGCTTTTAAAATTTCAGACATGGTACTTCCTTTGTTTTCTTTATCATGGCATTGACGATTGACGCCTGTAGATTACTCGTAACGCAACGTTTGCGCAGGCTGAATTTTCGCTGCTCGGCGCGCTGGATAAATGGTCGCCAAGAAGCTCAGTATAAATGACGCACTGGTAATCAGCACCACATCGGCCAAACGCAGCTGCGATGGCAGATAATTTACAAAGTAAGCATCAAACAAATTGAGGCCAAAGGTTTGATTGATAAAGCCCAAAATATCACTGACGGTCAGGGCAAAGATAACACCAAGTATCGTGCCCGCAATGGTACCAATAAAGCCAATAACGATGCCCTGTACCATAAACACATGGGTAATCAGACGCGGTGAAGCGCCAAAGGTTTTTAAAATAGCAATGTCTGCTTTTTTGTCAGTGACTAGCATCACCAAACTTGAAACGATATTGAAAGCGGCTACAAGGATAATTAAAAACAGCAGCAAGCCAACCATGGCTTTTTCCATTTGGATGGCACCAAATAAGTTGCCGTGCGTTTGCGTCCAATCGCTAGGATAAAGCTTGTTAGGCGCAATAGCTGCTGCTTTTTGGGCCGCCATCGGTGCGTTAAAGATATCGTCAAGCTTCATACGAATACCCTGCGCGCCCTCTGGTAGACGCAGTAATTTTGCCGCATCACCCATCGGAATAAACGCCATTAAGCTATCTACCTCGGGACTGATGGTAAAAATACCTGTCAACGTAAAACGCTTGAAGCGCGGTATCACACCCGCTGGTGATGGCGACGCTTCTGGCAATACCAACGTCACTTTATCGCCTAAGCGCAGCCCCAACGATTGCACCATCTCTTCACCAAGAACAATACTGAATTCACCGTTTTGCAGTGTATCAATACTGCCTTCTACCATGTGCTCGTTGATGATAGAAACGTTTTTCTCATACTCTGGATCAACGCCGGTGACCATAATCCCAGCCACTTGACCGTTGGAGGTCAGCATACCTTGCAGCTGAATAAAGGGTGCGACGGCAGCAACTTTGGGATCTTCTTTAATTTTACCAGCTACCTCTTTCCAATCACCGATAATCTCGGTTGAAATAACCGTCGCTTGTGGCACCATACCCAAAATACGCGTTTTGAGCTCGCGATCAAAACCATTCATGACCGATAGCACCGTAATCAGTACCGCCACGCCAAGCGTCAGTCCAATCATTGAAATCAGCGATATAAAGGAAATAAAACCATTACTACGCTCTGCTCGGGTGTACCGTAAGCCGATAAATAACGCTAAAGGACGAAACATATTCAAACTCTTTATCTTATCTACGTGCGACTTTATTTATGTTATAAAATCCAATGCAGCAACCGCCTTTTAGTATGACACTCACTAAGGCTGTTGCCGCAAAAACATATCAATCGAACAAAAAACAGGGGATTATGAGCAGCAAAATACCGCTGTCAAAAGGGAGCTAGTTTGACACAATTTGACTTATATGTGCCAGTCATTAGCGCAAACTGCCGGTATTTTTTAATAAAAACTCAACTTTTCATATTATTTTTCGTGATGGGCTTGCTATTAGTTGCGTCTATACCTATATATTGTATGCTAAGGACAATTGTCACTAACCCCTCATTGTTGTTTGTTGCCTCTTTACTGACGACATTGCTGGTTATCATAAACCAATCCGCTCATATATTGGATAATGGTCAGCAATCACAGTTTTAGACCCAAACTTCATGGCTGACTTAAGTTTGAGTATATTCATGACCATTAATTATCAATACAAAAACATCCAATCCCCTACCAAAATCACCTTAACTGACGAGCAATCTGCCGGTCACGCCGATCATTGGCGCATTTTGACCGATGACATGAGTCAAGACGTGCCAGAATGGCTGCAAAAGATGATTGAAAAAGCGGCGATGCCAAAAGGGCTCAACAGCAATGTCAGCGCTAAAGACAGCTGCTTATTGCTATCTGAAGACCAGCCTTGTCATATCAATCAAGTGCTGGCGATGAAAGACGGCAAGCCTGAATGCTTTATTAATGCTTACCCTTGTGTCGATAGCCCTTATGGTTTGACGTGCAAAATCGAGCGCATGATTGTCAATGACAACACTCACGATGCGGTCTTACGCTTACGCACCGCTGATGGCAGCATTATTTATGCTTTCGACCAGCTATATACCGCTAACCGTCATTTATATCAGCAAGATACCGCTTATTATGTGAACTTTAGTGCGTGGGCGCATGAGATTAAGCTGAGCGAGCAAGACGAAGTGATTATGGTCGAAGACCAAGAAGCCATTCGCTACCATCGCGCCTTTAACGACATCGTTGCCGCTAATGATGGAAAAATGCCTGACGATTTACAAGAGCAAATCAAAGCGTGGCAGCCTCAAACCAAAGAACAAATGGCGCCCGTCGAGATTAATCTCGGTCATATGTGCGCGTATTTGTTCGGCGATACCATAGGGCAAGAAGATGAAGCTTGGTGTCAAGGTCAGGTGCTTGGTAAGCAAGAAACACTATTTAATGGTCAGACCATTATCTTATTTGATGTGGTGGTACTGCGTGAACAAGATGCAGATCCTTTTGTCATTCGCATTGGCGCACCTAAAACCGAAGCCACCGCTGCTATTGAAGTGCATGACTATGTACAGGCCAATATCTGGTTACAAGCGGCGATTTACAAAGAAAATCAAAAACCACAAACAACTGCGCAACAATCAAAAGCCAGTTAATTTAGAAGTTACTTTACTGTTAAATTCTCCGACGAAAAAGCCCTTAATTCATATTAAGGGCTTTTTTTATGCTAAACGTTATTGATACAAAAATGAAAAACAAGTCATTAAGCTAAGGTAGTCATTGACTTGATATTACTATAAAGCTCTTTTTGCTCAGCACTTGGACGCGCGGTTTGTACTGCCATCAATTGTGACATATCACCTTCGACACGAATTTTACCGGCCATAAAAGCGCCCATGATTTCATTGGTATCAAAGTTGGTAATGATAGATTGCAGCAGGCTACGATCCAACAATAAGGTTGTGGTTGCCTTATCATTCAAACCGCGATGCAGTAAGCCGTCAGCAAAGCTTGCTTCGATATCTTGCTCCGTATCGGTAACTTTTAAGTTCACCACCATATTAGCAAGCGCTGGTGGTAAATTTAATTCACCGGCTTCTTGACCCATTTTCTCAACTTGCTCAAACCATTCGTCTGTCAAAAAAACTGCCATATTATTATCCTTAATACCTATTACTTATGAGGTTATTTATGAAGGTAGGCTTGTGCCAGCATACGGCTAAGCCTAACCACTATTTAAAAGTTCAAAATATTCGTTAATATCAGTATAAAGCACTTGGTTAGCGATAATACAAGGCGTCATTATAAGGTGCGATTCGATGATAAGTAAAACTTATTTATAGCGCAAATGCTGCTATTGTTACAAAACCACCGCTTAATTGTATTTTTTGCGCCAAAAAGCACTATCTTTTTTCACCCCTAGAATAGTAGGGAAATTGGGTATAAAATAGGTGTATAACGCTGAAAGATTATATCCTTCATAACTATTTTTACCAAAGAGTTTGTATTTTGGCGCATAGTTCTGATGATATTTGATTAGGTTTGCGTTACAATACCCTTAAACAGAGTCGGGAGTTTTAACTAAACATTACGTAAACATGGTTTTTGTCAGCCGCCGCTAGCATACATTGATGGTGTATAAGTTTTTTATCACCGATTGAATATCAGTATCTATCTTCGTTCATACTGGCTTTTTAGCAGTAATAATTAAGATACATACTCAGCCTCAATAGATGTTTGATGCTCAAGGAAGGCACATTATCTTATCAAATTTAACCGTTTATTATTTATTAATCATCCTATTATCGTCCAGCTGTGAGCGCCGTGCATTTATATCGCCGCCCTCTACTCAGCAGTAACCGCTGATAACTAGTGTAGGTGTGACTTAATAGTAAATAAGGTCTCGATAATAAGATTTGGCAAAAACAACATGTACCGCAACCATAATCTGCTTATAATTTTTTATAATATAGAGGCTGCGGAGAGTTAGTTAATTCTGTTGATAATTCGGGCTGTAAAGGAATCATCCAATGAGTTTACAAAACACAGCAGTCGCCCCAATTGACCGTGAGTATGAAATCACTGTCGTAAGATTCTTTACGATAATGGCCGTGATATGGGGCATCGTCGGCATGAGTATTGGTGTGTTCATTGCTTCACAGTTAGCATGGCCAGCACTCAACTTTGACATTCCATGGCTGACATTCAGTCGTCTAAGACCGCTACACACTAACGCGGTTATCTTTGCATTCGGTGGCTCTGCCCTGTTCGCAACCTCTTATTATGTGGTACAGCGTACCTGTAAGACGAGACTATTTGCACCTTATTTAGCTTGGTTTACCTTTTGGGGTTGGCAAGCGGTTATCGTCGCAGCGGTGATTACTCTTCCTTTAGGTCTGACATCGACCAAGGAATACGCTGAGCTTGAGTGGCCAATCGATATCTTAATTGCTTTGGTATGGATTTCTTATGCCATTGTGTTCTTCGGTACGCTCATCAAACGTAGAACTTCACACATTTATGTGGCTAACTGGTTCTTTGGCGCATTTATTATTACGATTGCTCTACTGCATATCGTAAACAGTATGGCTATCCCTGTTAGTGCGTTTAAATCTTACTCATTATTTGGCGGTGCGACCGATGCGATGGTGCAATGGTGGTACGGACATAATGCGGTAGGTTTCTACTTAACGGCCGCTTTCCTTGGGATGATGTATTACTTCGTTCCAGTTCAGATTGGTCGTCCTATTTATTCTTATCGTTTGTCTATCGTTCACTTTTGGGCATTGATTGCTTCATACATGTGGGCTGGTGGTCACCATTTGCATTATTCAGCGCTTCCAGATTGGACGCAGTCTCTAGCAATGGTATTCTCAATCATCCTATTTGCGCCATCTTGGGGCGGAATGATTAACGGTGTCCTAACGCTATCAGGCAGTTGGGATAAGCTGCGTACCGATCCGATCATTCGCTTTATGATTGTGGCATTGTCGTTCTATGCAATGTCAACGTTTGAAGGTCCGATGATGTCTATTAAGACCGTCAACGCGTTATCGCATAACACGGACTGGACAGTCGGTCACGTACACTCAGGTGCACTTGGCTGGGTTGGTATGATTACCATTGGTTCGCTATATGTATTGTTACCACGTATCTATAACAAACCAAAAATGTATTCTATTAGCTTAATCACCACGCATTTCTGGTTAGCAACAGCGGGTACTATCTTCTATATCGTTTCTATGTGGATTTCAGGTATCGGCCAAGGCATGATGTGGCTTGCGACCAATCCAGATGGTACGTTGGTATATAGCTTCGTTGATACCGTTGAGTTCTCACATTTCCCATATATTGGTCGTGCTTTTGGTGGCCTATTGTATGTATCGGGTATGTTTGTTATGGCATATAACGTTTATAAAACACTGCAAATGCCAGAAGGTAAGCCTGTAGATATCGCTGACCCAACGGATCATGAACCTAGTGTTGATAAACCTTCGGCAGCTAACGTATAAGGAGCGATCATGTCTGGTACACCGCATGAAATTATTGAAAAAAATACCGGCTTGTTGGTTATCGGTATTGTCATTGCCATTAGCTTTGCAACGCTCGTTGAAATCGTACCGCTGATTTATGATAACAAGGGTCCTGAAGAAGGTGGGGTGAACGCTCCCCTTCCCGCCATGGAACCATGGACCGCACTTGAGTTTGAAGGTCGTGACATCTATATTCGTGAAGGCTGTCACGTCTGTCATACACAAATGATTCGTCCGTTACGTGCTGAAGTTGAGCGTTATGGACCTTATTCGCGTGCTGCAGAATCAACGTGGGACCATCCATTCTTATGGGGTTCAAAACGTACTGGTCCTGACCTTGCACGTGTTGGTGGACGCTATTCTGAAGATTGGCAAAAACAGCATCTGATTGCGCCCCGTTCTTTAGTACCTGAGTCAGTAATGCCTGGTTTCCCTTGGCTTGCAACCAATGAAGTAAACGGTACCAATGTGCAAACTAAAATGCGTCTATTCCGTGATCAGTTTGGCGTGCCTTACACTGAAGAAGATATCGAAGGAGCGCCAGATGCGGTACTTGGCGCCACTGAGCTTGATGCTCTGGTTGCCTACTTACAGCAATTGGGTACCGCGATGGAAGGACAGCGCTAATGGGTATTGGTGAATTACAAACAATTGCGACCGTTTCTGCTTTTATTGCCTTCGTGGGCGTTGCATGGTGGGCGTATTCGCCAAAAAACAAAAAACGCTTCGAAGAAGATGCACAACTTGCGCTTGATGACGAGGATATCGAATCTTTGTCTGAAGAGCAGCGCAATAAGGATAAACGATGACATTTTTTTGGAGTTCTTGGATCACCATACTAAGTATTATGTGTTGGGCGGGTATCCTCGGCGTCTTACTAATGGTGTTGAAATACAAGCCAGAAGTAGAAGAAGACGGTACTACTGGGCACACTTACGACGGTATTCAAGAATACGATAAGCCACTGCCTAAATGGTGGTTAGTGATATTTTTTGGCTCAATCATTTGGGCCGTTGCATACTGGATATTTTTCCCTGCTATCTTTCCATCAAAGTGGGAAGGTATTACAACCGTAGAAGTGGATGGCAAAACCTTACCATGGACTTCTCATAACGAGTTGAACAGCGAACTTGAAAGTAATAACAAAGTATTTACCGATAACTTTGAGCAAAACATTTTGGCCAAGGCCGATGCGAGCGGTGCAACAAAAACCCTAGCAACGCTTTCTGAGATGCAAGCAACCCTGCGTCATAGTGAGAAGCCACCAGCAGAGCTACAGGCTCAAATCGACGAGAAAGTGGCCGAGTTGGCACCTTATGTCGAAAAGCTGGCTGAAAACCCGAATGCATTGAAGGTTGGTAGTCGCTTGTTCTTACAGAATTGTGCTGTCTGTCACGGCTCTAATGCGAAAGGTGCGCTAGGCTATCCTAATTTGACCGACAATGACTGGTTATATGGCGGTGAAGCTTCACATATCCTAACGACGCTACATAATGGTCGTGTTGGCGGTATGACAGCTTGGCGTGACCAACTTGGCGAAGATGGTGTGCGGGCAGCGGCTGAATATGTCTTGTCAATCTCTGGTAACCAACCAGGTTATGAGCTTGACCAAGCTAAAGTTGCTCAAGGTAAAGCCATTTTCCATGAGCCTACTAACTGTGTGCTTTGTCATGGTGAAGACGCTAAAGGTATGATCTCTACTGGGGCGCCAAACTTGACTGATAACATCTGGTTATATGGCGGCGATCGCGAAAGTATCCGTGATACCATCCGTTATGGCCGTGCCGGTGTGATGCCAGAGTGGGAAACCAAACTAGGTAATGAGCGTATTATGCTGCTTGCTGCGTATGTTTATTCTCTATCAGACAGAACGCCTCAGCCTGCTAAAGCGCAGCCTGTTTCTGCCGCTGCACCAAAAGCAGCCACACCTGAAACGGCAGTTGCAAACTAAGCACATTTAGTCAGTTGTATATCGTAAATAAGTAGTATTTGACAAAGGGAGGACTGTGATTGCAGTTCTCCCTTTTTAGTTATTTATCAGCTTTATGTTTTATTAATAAACTCTGCCTACGAGCAACTCGCAAAATCAAACTGCCGATAGATTTAATACTTTTTATGCTCTATCACCACTGGTTTTGATATTTATCAAGCTTAATAGTGATACGCACTTTGTCTATCAATAAGTCGCAGATAAGTATTGCTTTTTAACATTCTCACCCCATTTATAGTAGGGAAACTGCTAAAATAGCAATCGAGTAGAAACACTATAGAATCATCTATTTAAGCATATTTTAATCCTTTATTTACAATCGCTCATTTGGTAGCAAGTTTGGATACTTTTTTTGGTATGAGACTTGCTACTTACTGACATTGATAACATCGCACATCCATATACCCAGGTATTAAAGGTATTTGTTCATCATGCCAGCAGACTGATTCTTTTTTTAAAGAGGCACGTTTATGTCAGCACAACCATCCAATAAAATTCCTGTCGTTGAGGTGGATCTTAACGCCAATAAAAAACGCGTTCACCCTAGGTTTATCACCGGATTTTACCAAAATATCCGCGTGATTAGCATGTATGCGTTATTGGCATTATTTTTGATTTTACCGTGGATAAGGTATAACGGCAGGCAAGCTATCTGGTTCGATGTGCCGTCGCAGCATTATTATATTTTTGGTATGACGTTTCTGACACAGGACTTTTACTTTCTTGCCGTCTTTGCGCTTATTGCGGCGTTTGCGCTATTTATGGTGACGGTATATGCAGGACGGGTTTGGTGTGGTTATGCCTGTCCGCAAACCATCTGGACGCATATGTTCCAATACGTTGAAAAAATAGTGATTGGCGATCGCAATAAACGCATTAAGTTTGATAAAGAACCTATGAATGCTAAAAAAGTCTTCAAGCGTTTTTTAATCTACTTTATTTGGTTTGTATTTTCGATGATTACGGCGATGACGTTTGTCAGTTATGTATCAGGGACAGAAGCTCTATATGGTAGTTGGCAAATGTTAGGGGGTGTTATCCCCTTCCCTGAGTGGTCAACGTGGATATGGGTATCGATATTTATTTTCGCTTTTTCAACTTACGTCAATGCAGGCTATATGCGCGAGCAGATGTGTATCCAAATCTGTCCGTATGGCCGTTTCCAAAGCGTGATGTTTGATAAAGATACCTTGATTGTTTCTTATGATTATGAGCGCGGTGAACCTCGCGGCGCCCGTAAAAAAGGCACCCATCCTGAGAATTTAGGCGACTGTATTGACTGTACGATGTGTGTGCAAGTATGCCCAACAGGTATCGATATTCGTGATGGTTTGCAGGTTGCGTGTATCCAGTGTGCCGCCTGTGTCGATGCTTGTAATGATGTAATGGATAAAGTTGGCTACCCACGTGGCTTGATTCGTTATACTACAGAACGGCAATTGGTCGAAAAAGAGCCAAGCCGTGTATTGCGCCCGCGCTTTTTTGCTTATTTAACCTTGCTTGCGGTACTTTGTGGCGGTGTGGTTTATGCATTGACAGACCGCGTACCGTTAGAGATTGATATTCGCCGTGACCGTAATCAGTTGTCGTCATTGAACCAACAAGGCATGATTGAAAACAGCTATATCGTTAAATTGACCAACAAAACCCAAAGTGCGCACACTTATAAAATAAGCCTTGAGCCACAAGATGGGTTGAGCTTAGGCGTACGCTTCAACGATGTACCGTTAGAAGCAGGCGAAAGCTTTGATATGCCAGTCAGTATTTATGGCGACCCTGAGGTGATTGAGTTTGGTCAAACGCCGATTACTTTAACAGTAGCCAGCGAAGATGGTAAATATAATGTGAGTAAACAAAATATCTTTACCACGCAAGGGCAGTAATTATTGAGTATGTAGTTGCTTTTATCTATTCATCCGCTCGTTAGTGGCACTCAGTCAAAGGCTAATTATCATTGACTTGCGGGTGAAGTATTTGTCATTAAACTGGCTGCATTGAGCCGTCGGTTTATTTTTTGATAGCGTTTATAATAAGCTGACAAATCGCACATTATAAACGAATATCTGATTAATAGGTATGTTATGTCTAGTCCAGCACCGAACTTTAAGCATCAAGACAGCCAACCATGGTACAAAAACTATATGGTGGTTATCTTTGTCATTGGCATGCCAGCTTTTGTAGTAATCGCTTGCATTTGGTTTGTTTATTATTCTTATCAAATCCGTGATAGCGTGGTACGCGACGATTGGTATATGGATGGCAAAACCCTATATCATGACGTCTCACGCGACAAGCTCACCTATGATTTAGATTTACATGGCAAGATGCAGTTTGCCGATAATGGCGATGTCGTTTTTTATCTCAATTATCCTGAGCAAAGTTTGCAGTCTGGTAAATTATTAAACGGTGAGCCTTTAACCTATCCTGACTCTTTAGAGTTGTCTATCTCGCACGCCACCGACATTAAAAAAGACCGCGATGCGGTACTCAAACATCAAGAAGGTAACAAGTACACGGCGCAAGTCGATTTGGATGACGTAAAAGGCAAATATTATTTGCAAGTCAGTTATGATGGAAAGAATGATTGGCGTATGCAGGATGTGGCAAAATTACCACGCCCTGAGGTGAGTTTTAACCCTCTACCCGTTTTTGCCAAAAGTTAATTGTTAAGGTTAAATAAATACAAAAAAAACCAGCCATTAGTGAATAATGCGCTGGTTTTTTTTGACGTTAATTCTATAAAAATTAATGTCTATATGATTTAAATCACCGGATTAATCGTGGGGATTTTTTGCGTGGTACGGCTAGTTTTTGCCATGCTATCGGTGCTTTCTGCCTGCTGATCATGGTCGTGGTTGTGATGACTGGCAAACTTCGGATTAAAAACTTGAGTTTTTGGCGCTACTGGTAAACCAATCTCAGCCAAACTGTCGGTCTGCCCTGCTTGGATATTATCGCCTTCAAATAAGCGCTCATTGTCATCGCGCTCTATGTTTAAAGTTTCAAAGTCAAACAACTCGCGATCGGCCAATTGTGACGGCGCGACGTTTTGCATCGCTTTAAAAATAGACGCCAAACGCTGTGGATGGGCGTTATCCCATTCGCGTAGCATATCATTGATAATTGCGCGTTGCAGATTGGTTTGGCTGCCGCATAGATTACACGGAATAATCGGAAATTCTTTTAAACGTGCGTATTCAATGATGTCTTTTTCTTCAACGTAAGCAAGCGGACGAATCAGTAAGTTTTGCTTATCATCGCTTAGCAGTTTTGGCGGCATGGATTTCAGCGCGCCGCCGTGGAATAAATTTAAAAAGAACGTCGCGAGCATATCATCGCGGTGATGACCAAGGGCGATTTTGGTGGCGCCGATTTGTTTGGCAAAACCATATAGCGAACCGCGACGCAGGCGTGAGCAGGCTGAGCAGTACGTTTTACCTTCTGGCACCACGCTTTTGACGATACTATAGGTATCTTTTTCTAAAATATAATGGGCAATACCTTGCTCATTCAAATAAGCGGGCAAAATATCTTCGGGATAACCGGGCTGCTTTTGGTCAAGATTTACCGCAACGATATCAAAGCTAATCGGGGCAATGCGTTTGAGCAGCAATAAGATATCGAGCAACGTATAGCTGTCTTTACCGCCTGAAACGCAAACCATAACAACATCGCCGTCTTCAATCATATTAAAATCGCGAATCGCCCACGATACTTGGCGACGTAGCTTTTTTTGTAGCTTGCGAAATTCCGCCGTTTCAGTCGGTAAAATTTGCGTAGAGGATGTTTGCTCAGCGGTATTATTACTTATAGCCGCGCCAGCAATGTCGTCATACCCCATACTATCAGTATCTTCAGCATCACTATCCCAGCCAGTATCGGTAGAACTGGTTTTCGAAGAGGCTTCATCAAACTGAGAAGGGATTTTAGGCGTAAACAAGGTCGCGACGGTCATAAGGTACTCAATATCTTTACAAAGTTAATTTTACTACAAAGCAATTAGCAATATTTTTCAGCAGGTGGGCTTTAAAAGCAGCGATTATAACAAATTTTGCTAACAGATTGAAAAGTCGCACAAAATTAGTGGCTTTTTGTGCCCATTTTTATCGCCACTTATGCGCAATTAAACATATCTTCAAAGTTATGCAATAATGCTATCTTAGTTAAAATAGCCATTTCTCAGTAACTCAAATTTTTCAAATTTCTTAAACCAACAATAGACAATACTATGACTCCAATAACTGCGCAGACCTCCTCTCCCAGTCCCAAAGACAATACTGATTTAGAAACACTACATAAAAGCCAAAATGCCGTGGTGCTGCTATCAGGCGGGCTTGATTCCGTGACGTGTTTGTATTGGGCAAAGGCGCGCTATGCGTCTGTGACGGCGGTCAGTTTTAACTATGGTCAACGCCACAATAGCGAGCTTGTCGCTGCCAAAACCATTGCAAAGACTGCCAATGTTAACCATCGCATTATTGATATCGATATCGCCCAGCTTGGTGGCTCATCACTCACCGACCACAGCATGACTGTCCCTGATGGCGATACTAATAAATTCCCGAGTAACGATAGCGATGGCAGTGATGTCAATAATATCGATAACGTTGATAACGTCGATAACGTCGATAACGTCGATAACGTTGATAATAATGCCATTCCAAATACCTATGTGCCGGCGCGTAATACCATATTTTTATCTTATGCTTTAGCAGTCGCTGAAGTCACTGATGCTAATCATATCGTCATCGGTGTCAGTTCGGTCGACTATTCAGGCTACCCTGATTGTCGTCCAGAATATATCGCCGCCTTCGAACACATGGCAAACCTCGCCACCAAAGCTGGCGTTACTGGTCACCATTTATCGATTCAAACGCCGTTGCAGCATTTATCCAAAGCCAAAACTATTGAGCTCGGTTTAACGCTCGGGGTCGATTATGGACAGACGATCTCTTGTTATCAGGCAGATGCCAATGGTCTTGCTTGCGGTATTTGCGACAGCTGCGTCCTACGTCGCCAAGGATTTGCCCAAGCTGGGGTTGCTGATCCAACGCGTTACCAGTCTAATGAGTCTTAATAAACCTTTGGAAATATTCTGTTAAGTATTTGAAAATGGCGCTATTATTGTCTTGGCGCGGCCGCCCATTAAACATTTGCGCAACATTTGCTTGCATTAACACAGCACGCTAGCGTTGTATTTTAAGCAATTTACTTGCTATGGTATGGGCGACTATGTCAGTCACAAGCGGCATGTACTGCTGGTTTACTAAAATATAATGAGTGACATAGATAAAAAAGGCTTTTATAGTTACCTATACTTTTATCATCACTTATATAAGCCATAAAACCTGTGACCACATAACACTACCAAGATTTTTATATAAAATCTGAGAAATTGACACGACCCGTAGAGGATGTTTATGAAGTTTTTGCCTGTTTTACCCCTAGCTCTTGCTGCGCTGTTTGCCTTACCACAAGCAAACGCGGCCGACATCAAACAAGACAATATCAATACCTGTGTCAATGGCGCGGTCAAATATAAAGTCGCTAATAAAAGCGATGCTACCAAACTTTGTAACTGCACCATCGGTGTCCGTAGCAATATGACCATCGGTCAAATGTGGGAAATCGAGAGCTATGCAAAAAGTAAAAAAGACCCATCAGGTCTCCCTTACGTGAAAAAAATGCAAAAAGACTTGCAGCAATGCACCGTGGGCTTGGACCTAAAACAGCCACAAAAACCTGCCTAAGCTGCTTAAGAAAATATTTGCTAAAAAATACAAAAGACTGGCCATTGCCAGTCTTTTTTGTTGCGAATGAATAAGTGAAGTGTAAAACGGAGTATTTATTTCTGCCAATCTGCCTATAATAAGACCACCTACTATAATATACGTATAACCGAAACTAATAAGGATTTTATAATGGCTAAGCCCACTACAGAGAACCTTGCCCTGCCCGATTTTCCGGTCACTATCGTGCGCGAGCTAGACGGCAATTTTATTCATGACGATATCAGCCTAAAAGAGCTGGTTGCCCATACCGATAAAGGGCTTATCTTATATTTTTATCCAAAAGACAACACCCCAGGCTGTACCACGCAAGCGACAGAATTTACTACTCATATCAATGCGTTTGATGAATTGGGCTACGATATCATCGGTGTGTCGCGCGATAGCGTTGAGTCTCACGAAAAATTCATCGCTAAGTACAATTTGCATATTCCTCTGATTAGCGACAGTGATGAGAAATTATGCCAATATTTTGATGTAATTAAAGAAAAAAATATGTATGGCAAAGTCAGCTTAGGCCTTGTACGTTCAGCCTTTGTCTTTAATAAAGATGGCATACTTACTCATGCACAGCGCAATTTACGCGCAGCTGGCTATACCGAACGCTTACTCGCCACGCTCGCGCCATAATATTTTTATGATTATTTGGCAATTTTATTTATCTCTATCGACTACGATAAAACCTTTTTTTTGTGAGTAATATGAATCAACAGACTGACAGCACCACCGATAATAACACTAATAAAAAAGCGACGCGCAAGGTATCGGTGGCGGTCATCGGCGCCGGTACCGCCGGTCAAAACGCCTTTCGCCAAGCCAGAAAACTAAAAGACGACGTCCTCATTATTAATGACGGCTCTTGGTCAACGACTTGTATTGCCGTCGGCTGTATGCCGAGTAAACTTCTCATCGCTGCTGCCGATCGCGCCCATGACACCAACCATTCTGGCGAGTTTGGTATTCATGCTACTGCTCAAATAGATGGCAAACAAGTGATGGAGAGGGTTCGCGCCGAACGCAATCATTTTGCCAGTTACGTCCAAAAGCAAGTAGAAAGCTGGCCTGCTGAGACAAAAATAGCGGGGCGCGCTTATATTAATAAACAAGGTCTCATTGAAGTCAATGACGAACTTATCGAAGCTGATAAAATTATCGTAGCGACTGGTAGTAAGCCGTTTATCCCCGATAACTGGGCGGATAAACTTGGTAAAACTTTACTCACTTCTGATACCGTCTTTGAGCTGGCTGATTTACCAAATTCACTAGCCGTCGTCGGCGCAGGTGCTATCGGCTTGGAGCTTGCACAAGCCTTTACGCGTTTGGGCGTCGAGGTCACGCTTTTTAATCGTGACAAACGCGTCGCTGGTTTAAAAGATGAGGATATCAGTAATAAAGCCATTGATTGCTTAAGTCGTGAGCTGACCATGCATTTGGGCAGCAAGATTAACGATGTCGGTCAGCAAGCAGCAGATAACGAAGGCTCAGCGGCTTTTATCGATTACGAAGACAGCGCTGGTGAAGCGCGCCAGTGGCAGGGTGAGTATGTATTGGTCGCTACGGGCCGACGCAATAATATCGCGGCCCTAGGCGTTGAAAACGTAGGGGTTGAGCTTGATGACAAAAATCGCCCAAAGCAGCTCGATAAAAAAACGGGTAAAATTGGCAATTTAGAAGTTTATATTGTCGGTGACGCCAATGCCAATTTGCCTTTATTACACGTTGCCAGTGATGAAGGTTTTAGTGCGGGTAGTATGGTCTGTAACAACAATAGCGATGCATATATCCGCCCAACTGCCGCGCCGTTTTCTATCGTCTTTTGCTCACCACAAATCGTTAACGTCGGCATGTCGCTACCTGAAATACAAGCCGATCCAGAGCTTGAATATGTGATTGGAAAAGCCAGCTTTGATAATCAAGGTCGTAGCCGCGTGATGGGTGTCAATTGCGGCCTACTGCACATTTATGGGTGCAAAAAGACAGATAGAATTTTGGGTGCAAGCATGGTTGCCCCTGATGCTGAATATATCGGTCATATATTGGCGATGGCGATTACCAATGATATGAGTATAAAGGACATGCTCGATACGCCTTTTTATCATCCGACGATACTAGAAGGTCTACGTACGGCGTTACGCAACGTTCAGCGTATGATGAAAATCCCTTATCAGTATCACGATACTCAAGAAGGGACTTTTTAATCGACTGATAAAACCATTTTTATTAAAATTAACGTTAATATGGTTTAAGCTATTACGCCCAGTTAAGCTTAGATTGAGAATGAGCTGCGCGGTTTGCGCTGATTGTTCCTTAAAAATTTAGCGTTAAAACTTTATTATTAGATGATTTTATAGCTGAATTATCTTAGTATAAGCTCTTTTTACGATTCATTTGATGTAGACCCAAACTTTACATGGATAAAACAATGGCAATCGCTGGTATTACTGACTTCTTTCGAGAGATTGTTCGCGACCTACATACCAGCCTATATATTGCTATTGGCGGTTCCATCGAAGAAGACTCACTCGACTGGACTTCTAAATCAGTAGAACTGGTGAGCACGGCCATCAAAATCCTAATACTGCTGGCGGTATTGGGATTTTTTTATTGGCTTGCCATCTATCTTATCAAGAAAAGCAAAAGCCGCATTGGGCTCAATGAACGCCGCTCCAAAATCGCCCGCTCGGTATTACGCTATATTTGGATAGTCAGCAGTTTAATCGCTATTATGAGTCAGCTAAGCTTTGAACCAGATACGGTCAAAGCCACGGCCAAAGCCAGTACGTGGGCGGGAATTTACTATGTGTTATGGGCGTCATCTGGACAAATTATACATAAGGTTTTACAGCATTATGGTCTAAACGCCTCTATTGAGCAGCTGCTTAAAAATATTTTATCGGTGCTATTATTGGTATTCGGGCTTGCCAGCGTTATGGCACAATTTGGCTTTGATATCGTATCTTTGGTAGCAGGTCTGGGGATTGCCGGTATTGCCGTGGGTTTTGCCGCCCAATCGACGCTTGCTAACTTTATCGCCGGCATTACCATTTTACTTGAGCAGTCCTTTCAAGTCGGTGACTGGGTCAATATCAATGACAATGAAGGGCGGGTTGTGGTCATCGCGTTACGCACTACCCATATTTTAACCCGTGATAACATCACCGTCATCATCCCCAACTCCAATGTCGCCTCATCAGTGGTCACCAATTTAACTTCAAAAAACTTTATCCGTTTTGATATCCGTATGCGCATTGCTTTTGAAGATGATGTCGATAAGGCGCGCGAGGTTATTTTACAAGTATTGTCTGATAGTGAAGTGGTGCTAAAACGCCCTGAAACCTCAGCGACGGTAGACGAGATTGGCGAATATGGGGTATTTTTTGTCATCCGTTTTTGGGTCAAGCCTGCCGCCGTTGCGCGTATGCCAAAGATTAAAGAAGCCTTGACGGAAAATATCAAACGGGCGTTCGATGAGGCAAATATCTCAACCCCCTACCCGCATATGCGCCTGCTAATGCCAAAAAACGTTGATTCTCCTATCGACACCAAACCCTTTGCAACCACGACCAAACTGATTACTGAAGACAACTCATTAAAAAAAGATGCTGAATAACGGCTCGATAATCTCAAAACCCAGTAAGTCATCATTTTTTCAACGTAGCTTTTAAACACTGCACCATAAACACTGCCACTTTAAACTATCCACTTCGTAATTATGGTAAAATTGCCAGTTAAACCTCATAATTTTAAGCCTTAAGATTTTAAACATCAGGGTTTTGAGGTGCATTATTTATCAATTTAGCCCACAGGTAACCGTATGACCGAAACTACCACGCCCAACTCCTTATCAACCGCTGCAGCCGAGTTGTCGCTTGACCTTATTATTACTTGTGCCGATGGGCTTGAAGCACCGCTACAAATTGAGCTAAGCAGCTTTGGCATTGCAAGTGAGATGAAAAGTACAGGACGCTTAGCGGTCACTGGTAGCTTGCGCGACCTTTATACCATTTGTTTATGGTCACGGGTAGCGTCGCGGGTCTTGATGCTGATTAAACGTAAAAATATCAATACCGAATACGATGTGGCAGAACAGCTGTATGGCTTGGCAAAATCGGTCAATTGGACCGAGCAATTTAGCTTAGAGCAGACGTTTGCCATTCGTCTGTCTGTCGATAAGCGCGTTGCCGTCAGTCAACAATTCGCCATGCTGCGTATCAAAGATGCGATTGCCGATACTTTTAATGAAGTGTATGACAGCCGTCCTAATGTCGATAGTAAAAATCCCGATTTCTCAGTATTTGCGACAGTCAATGACAAGCAAGCTGAGCTATATTTAGATTTATCAGGCACCAGTTTGCACCGCCGTGGCTACCGTGTGGCTATGACTGAAGCACCGCTAAAAGAAAACTTAGCGGCGGCGCTACTTTATAGCGCAGGTTGGCATAAAAAGAATGATGCCGGTAATGCACCTTTTTATAACGCCCTAATCGACCCGATGTGCGGTTCAGGTACCTTTATCATTGAAGCGCTACTCATGCACTGCGATTATGCTGTCGGTATCGATAAAGCGGCCAATCAATTTGGCTTTTATCAATGGCAACATCATGATGAAGCGCTATGGAAGCAAATGATTGATGATGCGCAGACGCGTTTTCGTGAAGCTTTAGAGATTATCAACGAACAACCTGTTACCTTGCCGCTCATTCTGGGCTTCGATGCCGATAGTGGGGCAATTCTCGCGACAGAAAAGAACTTAATTGCCGCAGGTTTGCAGGATTTATTACCGCTACTTGACCTTGAAACCCGCGCCCTTAACCAGCTCAGTCACGTTTTAAAGCCATTAGCCGATGATGGACGCTTAAGCAATCCGTTGGTCATTACCAACCCACCTTACGGTGAGCGCTTGGGCGATGAAGATATGATTAAGCCGCTATATCAAGCGCTTGGGCTTATTTTGCAAGACAGCTTTGCGGGTAGCGGCGTCAATCCGATGCTTGGTATCTTGGCAGCCAATGTCGAACAGGTTGATATCTTGCCCATTAGAGAGCCGAAAACCTTGCGCTGCCATAATGGGGCGATCACGGTTTATTTCCGCTACGGTACCTTAATTGCTGGGCAAACAGGTAGCCTTATTAGTCGCTTTGAAAAGCGTGAAATTACCGTGGAAGAAGGCCAAGACTTTATTAATCGCTTGCAAAAAAATTTGGGCAAACTTAAAAGACTCGCTAGCAAAGACACTGTCAGCAATATTCGCGTATATGACGCTGATTTGCCTGATTTTAAAGTGGCGATTGATTTGTATGGCGATTACGTACACGTACAAGAATACGCGCCACCAAAAACCATTCCGGTAGAGACCGCGAAAAAACGTTTTAATTTGGCCTTGATGGGCATTCGCGAAGTGCTCAATATTAACCGCGAACAAGTTTTTATCAAAACTCGGGCACGCCAATCGGGCAATGACCAATATAGCAAGCAAGGCAGTAGCGAAAAACGCGGTAAATTTTATGTTGCGCGCGAAAATGGCGCCTATCTGTACGTCAACTTTACCGATTACCTCGATACAGGCTTGTTTATTGACCACCGCAATATGCGCGCTCGTATCAAAGACAATAGCCGTGGCAAATCGGTGCTGAACTTATTTGCTTACACTTGCACGGCGAGCGTCCACGCAGCATTGGCTGGCGCGAAAAAAGTCACCAGCGTTGACTTGTCGCAAAACTATCTCGATTGGGGCAAGCAAAACTTTGCTTTAAATGGTTTAAATGTCAGCAGCAATAAATATCAATTCGTCGCCGCTGATATTTTTGAATGGATTAAAGGTAATACGGAACAATTTGATATTATATTTATCGACCCACCAACGTTTTCAAATTCAAAAAAGTTCCAAGGTACCTTTGATGTCCAACGTGACCATCCGGCCCTTATTAATCGTGCGATGAACCGCTTAACCTCTGATGGTGTGTTATATTTCTCAAATAACTTCACCCGCTTTGAGCTTGATGAGCAGTTAACCGAACGCTATGACATTATCGATATCACGCCACAAACGATAGGCTTTGATTTTAATATCAAAAAGCCGATTCATCAAAGTTTTGAGATTCGCCATCGCTAGAGCTGCTTGGTTAAATATAAAAGCAGCATTTAAACCTTGTCTTTTCCAGTCCGTCTTAGCGTACACATAACTATGACCCAATCAGCTTTGATTGGGTCATTTTTTGTTGCTATGATAGAACGTTACTAGCAACCGTTAAGCGACAGATTTATAACCGCTTTAATCCCACTTTTGCTAGCGTTTTGATTGATATAACCAAACTATCAAACCCTTAATCACTCTAGTAACAAGGATAATCTCATGGCTTTATCATTAAATAAAGGCGGTAATTTATCGCTCACCAAAACTGACCCAAATTTAACCAAGCTACTTATCGGTCTTGGTTGGGATGAGCGCGCAACCTCTGGCGCTGAGTTCGACCTTGATGCCAGCGTGTTTTTGCTAAATACCGCTGGTAAAGTACGCGGCGATCATGACTTTATTTTTTACAACCAGCTAAAATCTGACAATGGCGCAATCGAACATACCGGCGATAACCGCACGGGCGAAGGCGACGGCGATGATGAAGTCGTCAAAGTAAACCTGACCCAAGTACCTGCTGATGTCGATAAAATCGTCGTTACGGTCACGATTCATGATGCTGCTGCTCGTAGCCAAAACTTTGGTCAAGTCGCCAATGCTTTTATCCGTGTGGTCAATGAAGAAACAGGCACAGAAGTGGTACGTTTTGACTTAGCAGAAGATTACTCTGTTGAAACGGCAATGGTGTTTGGCGAAGTTTATCGTCATAACGGTGAGTGGAAATTCCGCGCCGTTGGTCAAGGCTATTCAGGCGGCTTACAAGCCATGTGTCATCAGTATGGCGTCAATATCTAACTCGATATTAACCTCTGCCAAAAATTTAGCCCATACTAAAAACAATGCCTAGACATAAACACCGCCGAAACTTAGGGTAATATGGCGGCGCTATCAATTGCCATTCTGCCAGTAAAATATGGTTGCAAAATAGTCACAATTATTCCTAGCTAAAAGACTGGTAATGCTTTAAGTTTCGTTTAAAATTAGGCAAAAAAGTGGTTAGCGATAACCACTTTTTTTGTGGTTTGTGTTTATAATAGACCGACTTTAGCTTTATGCAACCAGACAGGATATGTCATGAGACATTTTTATTTAGACTTTATCTTCACCATTATTGCCCTAGCAGTCGCGGCATGGTGGGGATATTCACACGGCGGTATAGGCGGTATGATAACCACCTTATCTATTACCGCTATTTTGGCCGTCATGGAAATATCATTATCGTTCGATAATGCGGTGGTCAATGCCTCAGTTCTCAAAGGCTGGGACGAATTTTGGAAAAAGATATTTTTAACCGTTGGTATTTTGATTGCTGTATTTGGGATGCGTTTGGTATTCCCAATCGTTATCGTTGCAGTGACGGCTGACCTTGGTGTTATGCAAGTGGTCGATTTGGCCTTAAACGATCCTAAAGAATATTCAGCCAGACTATTGGCTCACCATGCTGAAATCTCAGCCTTTGGTGGTATTTTCTTATTACTCGTGTTCTTAAACTTTATCTTTGATGATAAAGAAGTACATTGGTTTGATTGGCTTGAGAGTCGTTTGGTCAAACTGGGTAAAGTCGATGCCATGAGCGTCTTTGTGGCGCTTATCGTGTTGATGATTGCCGTATCATTTGCTGACCCTGAGCAGTCAGCCGCGGTATTGATTGCAGGCGTTTGGGGTATCTTGGTATATCTTGGCGTCCAAGTGGTCTCGGGTATGCTAGAAGGTGACCTCGAAGAAGACTTAGAAAACGCTGAAGCTGGCTCAGGTGCAGCAGCAACCAGCGCGATTATGAAAGGAGGTATTATCGGCTTCTTATACCTAGAAGTCCTTGATGCGTCATTCAGTTTCGATGGTGTGATTGGCGCCTTTGCGATTACCAATGACGTTATCGTGATTATGCTGGGTCTAGCAATCGGTGCGATGTTTGTACGTTCGATGACTATTTTCTTAGTCGATAAAGGCACGCTTGATGAGTTTGTCTATCTCGAACATGGCGCGCATTATGCCATCGGCGCTCTAGCCATCATTATGCTATTGTCGGTGAAATTCCATGTGCCAGAGATTATCACTGGTCTGATTGGTATTGCCTTTATTGGTTGGGCGTTTGTCGCGTCACTCAATTATCGTAAACGCCAAGCGCTTGAATAAAGAAATAATTGTCGACGTAATACTTAGACTTATTCAGATTATTAAATCACAGGTCATCACCATTATTGGTTATGACCTGTTTTTTATAGGAATTGTGAAAATAGAATTGTGAGCAGGGATTAGCTTAGGCTATTAATTTTTGCGCTACTTATCAGCGAGCATCTTTTGCAGTTTTGCCAATATCACACCATATAAAGGTAAAAAGATAAGCACGCCCATCACTATCTTAAACAGATAGTCCATCGCGCCAATCTCAACCCAGTGCGTCGCCATAAAAGCATCTGGGCTTTTATAAAAAGCGATGGCAAAAAAGCAGAAGCTATCGACCAGATTTCCAATAAACGTCGATGCCAGGGGTGCAATCCACCACGTTTTAAGCTGGCGTAACTTATTAAAGACTTTAATATCTAACAGCTGTCCAATGACGTAAGCACTAAAGCTGGCGAGGACAATGCGAAAGACAAATAAATTGAAATCCAGCAGATGCTCATGACCGACGAACTGTCCATCTGCAAATACGACAGAAAAATAGTAAGAAATGGCGAGCGCTGGCAGCATGGCAAAGAAAATAATGCGTCTAGCGAGATGTTGACCAAAGATGCGTACGGTCAAATCTGTAATCAAAAAGATAAAAGGAAAAGTTACCGCGCCCCATGTCGTAATAAAGCCAAATAGCCCGACCGGTATTTGCACTAAATAATTACTAATGGCGATGATAAAGATATGCAGGCTGACAAGCCAAAATAAAGCACGGCTGTAACGAATGGATGAAGCGGGATTGGTCGAAATGGTACAGGTATTCATAATAGAGGCCTTTTTTTGAGTCAGGGTGGAGGGAACCTGAGCGCGCTATTATAAATGATAATAAGATAAATAGCTAAAATAGGACAGACATGCTCGTAACATCCTCTTATATAAGCAAAAATATAACTGTCAGATAGGCACACAAAATACACCTTGCTTAGTAAGCAAACGCTTAGTATAGTAAAACGTAATGATAGGCAGGTTATGGCGTACAGGTCGATTTACTGACCTTTTGCGCTGAAATACTTACGCGTAAATAGCATGACTGCCCTATTTTTGTTTTATAAAATCAAATCCACTTAATTATTAATCCAAAGGATATTTATATGGCTATTAGCTTAACAAAAGGCGGCAACGTAAACTTATCAAAAGAAGCCCCAGGCTTAACCAACATTACCGTTGGTCTTGGCTGGGATCCACGCGCTACTGACGGTCAAGAATTTGACTTAGACGCCATAGCCTTTTTGGTCAACGAAGCAGGCAAAGTGCGTAATGACCAGGATTTTATTTTCTTTAACAATCTAAAGTCGGACAATGGCGCGGTTGAGCACACAGGTGACAACCGTACAGGCGAAGGCGACGGTGATGATGAAAAAATCAAAATCAATCTTGCTAGTATTCCAGCAGATGTGAGTAAAGTCGCTATCTGCGCCATCATTTATGAAGGTCAAGCGCGTAACCAAAACTTTGGCCAAGTTGGCGACGCTTATATCCGTGTAGTCAATGATAATGGTCAAGCCGAAATCGCCCGTTATGACCTATCAGAAGATGGTAGCACTGAGACAGCGATGATTTTTGGTGAGTTATACCGTCATAACGGCGACTGGAAATTCCGCGCTGTTGGTCAAGGCTTTAGTGGTGGTCTAGGCCCATTAGCCTCTTCTTATGGCGTCAACGTTTAACGCTCTATAAGATGTTTGTAAGACGACTACCGAAACCACTATCGCAATCGACTATTTGATTGCGATAGTTAATAAGCCATCAAGTGTGCCTGTTTAAAGCATTTGATGGCTTTAAATGTAATTGACCCAGTTAAATTGAAACGCTCATTTTTATAAAAAAACATTTAAGACATTAGAATAAGGATTTGCAGCTTATGGCAGCGACGTTTAGCTTAATCGGCACCATTGAACCTTTTTTGCATTGTAACTTAAAAAAAGGCGATTCGATTTATTGTGAAGCCAATGCCATGGTGATGATGGAGTCGAACCTTGAGCTTAAAGGTAAGCTACAAGGCGGTCTTATGCAATCACTGATGCGCCGCTTTGCCAACGATGAATCCTTATTCCAACAGCAGATTGAAGCTGTCAATGGTGAAGGTGATTGTCTGCTAGCACCGACGCTTGATGGCGATATGCAAATCATCGATTGCGGCGCGCAGCAATATACCTTGAGCGATGGCGCGTTCGTTGCCGCACAAACAGGCGTCGATATCAGAGCCAATATCCAGCGTAACCTCGGCGGCGCGGTCTTTGGTGATACGGGCGGCTTTATGGTGATGCAAACCCAAGGTCAAGGTCAGGTAGTGGTGTCAGGTTTTGGTTCGCTATTTGAGATTGATGTGACGCCTGATAAAGACGTCATTATTGATAATGGCCATGTAGTCTGCTGGGATTCAAACCTTGATTATAAGCTTTCGGTATCGACCAGCAAAAAAAAAGGCATCATGAGTAATATTATCAATTCGGTCACCAGTGGCGAAGGCATGGTTTTAAACTTCTCAGGAACAGGCAAAGTCATCATCTGCTCGCGCAATCGTGACAGCTATCAAGGTTGGTTACAAAGCATCTTAGGTACCAGCTCAGGCGGTCGCGGTGGCAGCGGTGGTTTTTTAGATAATATTTTATAATTGAAGTTGCATTTTATCATTAAAGTTATCGCCAAGATTGAAGCTCTAAAACAGCGCAGAAATGAAAAACTAAAAACACGCACTAAAAATTCATTAATCCCCTCACAATTATTATAAGGATTTTACCATGGCAGTTAGTTTACAAAAGGGTCAAAAAATATCCCTCAGCAAAGAAGCTGGCGGCGAGCTTACGCAAGTAAAATTGGGTTTAGGTTGGGATGTTTTCCAAGGCCAGCAAGAGAAAAAAGGTGGCTTCTTGGGTAAATTGTTCGGCGGCGGCACGGGCGGCGATTCGATCGATTTAGACGCCTCATGCATTATGTTTGATGCCAATAAACAAGCGGTCGATGCGATTTGGTTCAGCCAGCTAAAATCAAAAGATGGCAGTATCGTTCATACTGGCGACAACCGCACAGGTGACGGCGACGGCGACGACGAAGTCATTAACGTTGATTTATCAAAAGTGCCAGCGAACGTAGTATCGTTAGTATTTACCGTTAATAGCTTTACTGGTCAGACCTTTGAAACGGTAGAAAACGCTTTTTGCCGCATCGTTAATGCCAATAACAATCAGGAAGTTGCCCGCTACAATTTATCAGCGCAAGGTGGACACACCGCAATGATTATGGCAAAAGTCTATCGTCATAATAACGAGTGGAAAATGCATGCCATTGGCGAAACTGCTTCTGGTCGTACTTTTCATGATTTGATGCCTGCTATCACGCCGCATGCTTAATTCATTGCAGATCCACTTGTAAGACTGTTAGTAATCTATAAGCAATCAGCCCGTCTATTTATAATAGACGGGCTGACTTTTTTTATTAAATAATACTCTTAAAGCACTTATTTACGCCCACGCTTCCAGCTGAAGCCCCAATTAAAGGCTTTGTCCATTTCTTGGTGACCTTGGAAATATTGATTGATACGTTCGACGTTAATACTGCCTTGCTGATTGACCAAACGCGCAATCGCACACATGGGCAAGTTACCTGTGCCTTCTGTCAAACGAGTTTCAATCGGCGGCTGATCTGGCACATGAATGGTCACAACGCCATCGGTTTGCGCCCAATTTGGTACGCCTTCGTAAATAAAAGCAAAGATAAAGACTTCTTCAATCTGCGACCACTGTTGCCCGTTGATATCGAGCCACTCACCGCCACTGACTTGTCCGGTTCTATCATCGGCACGGAGCAACACATAAGGCGCTGATTGTAAGTTACCAAAGCGATTGCCCAAGGCCTGAATCAGCGTCTTTTCGCCATTTTTCAGATGAATCATCGCCCCGACATCAAGGTCAATACCGCCCGCTTTATGCTGTTTAAATAAATCGCCGAGCAAGCCTTTTTTGGGGGCTGATTTATCGCTATTTGGGCGCTGATTCCAGTTAAGGTTGACAGAGATTTTACCAAAATCATCGCGTTTCTTTAGATTGATGCTAGATTGGTTCTTGGTTAAGGTGATTTTACTGAGATTAATTGACGGATTTTGAGCAGCGCTAGGAATTGGCGGCGGCGTAGTTGTTTGCGGCGCACTACCCGCTTTTTGCGTGTTGATTGGCTTTTGCGTATTGATTGGTTGAGCTTGAGCTGGCGCTTCATCGGCAATCTCAACACCGAAATGCTCAGACAACGGCTTTAAGCCACCTTCAAAACCTTGGGCGATAAAACGGAATTTCCAACTGCCCTGGCGACGGTAACACTCTGCTAAAATAATGGCTTTTTCATTACGACCGGCGGCAGCTAATTGGCAAGTCATCAGCACTTGGCTGCCTTGTAGAACCTGAATATCCACATCACCGACTTGCGCAAGCGTTTGCGCACTAGAAAACGCAAGGGCAATCTTCTCGATACTCGCTGGCTGCGCAGGTAAATTAATATCAAAAAATCCATCGCTATCATGTCCACGGAAACTTACACTGCCATCATCGCTACGCGTTTGACCATAAAATATCATGTCGCCATCGCCGCGTACTTTACCGTTAGTCGTCAGGCGATAAGCGGCGCAATCGATGGCGCTTTGGCTTAAAATACGGATGCTGATATTATCGGTTGGCAGCGGCGCATTGGCACCAGCAATCAGTTGTTGAGGTTGACTCATCATTTATCCCTTAGGTTATTTATTATTTGTTAATATGGGTGCTGTTGGCTATCGCCCTATAGTAGCATGGATAATGGCTAATTTTTACAGCGCACGGCACAGTTCAACAAGGCGTTAACAAGCCTGCAAAAACATTTTTACAAATCCTTAACGTTATTTTGTCAGTAGTATTTATAGCGCTTAGCATTTGTATATAATAGCCTCTATTTTAGGCAGTATGATAACGCGCTTAACGACCGACCCTATTCAAAACTCAATTCTAGTTGTTCCACTCTATAAATTTTAGTAACGCTGAGAAAATCATGAAAACTTCTGCTAACAAAAGCCTTTATACAACGTCTACTACGCCATCTGCCGTTTGGTTAGCTGAAGGTCAATCAAGCCAGCGTGATATGCTCGCCAGCCTACAAGCATTAAAAGCCCAATCTGAGACGCCATTTAACATTATTGCTTCACACCGTCATAATAGACCTGAGATTTTTGAATTTGCCGATAGCGTATATATTGAGCCGTCTGCAAGTGCCACAGATAGCGATGAGCAAGCAGAGCTTGAGTCTGCTGAGCCAGTAATGCCGCGTTGGCAGTTTGTCTTAGAGAAAGCCAAAAATAACAACGTTAAAGTGCTACTCACGGGGCGCAATGGCATTGATTATGAAGCGCAGCGGGAAGCATTTGACGCGGCGGGTATTCGTTTATTGACTGGCGCGACAAGTGTGGCGGCGTTAGAAGCGATAGATGATAAGTTTGCCTTTATGCAGCAGTGTCATGAGCATGATATTCCCGTCGCCGAAGCGTGGCGCTTTGATAATGTCGCAGAGCTTGAATCACTCCTTGCTAGGCACGGTCATCAGCCTTTATGCGTCAAACCGGTCACTGGTATTTTCGCTCAAGGGTTTTGGCGACTGGATACCGACAAGGAAGCTGACGCACGATACGATAGCTTTGAACATTTATACTTTACCGAAGAGAAAAAAATCAATACCACGCAATTTATCAATGCCTATGCAAACAGTCTGATGGTGCACGAGCGCCCAATTCCTATGTTGCTGATGCCATATTTATCAGGGCAAGAGTACTCTATCGATGTCGTCTGTGAATACGGCGAAGTATTGGCGGCTGTTACTCGTTATAAAACGGGTAAAATCCAGCATATCGGCTACGAGCAAGCGGTCATGGATGTGATTATTCCACTGATTAAAGTGTTTGGCTGTGATGGCATCGTTAGCGTACAAACCAAAGCCGATGATGACGGTCAGCACCGCGTACTTGAGATTAATAGCCGCCCCTCTGGTGGCATCGGTTACACCACCCATAGCGGGCTCGATTTGACCCAAATTGCATTTGGCTATTGGCTTGGCTTAACCGCTAAGCCAAAGCTTGTGGATATTGCACAGCAAATCATTCCCTGCCAAGTACGCTCAATTATGGTTAGCGTAAAGATTGAAGCAGAAAATGCTAGCGAGTAAGTAAAAATAACGATTAACAAATTGCAAGACCGAAGGAAAATAAATGCCAAATAAGCAACACAGTACGACCATCACCCTACCACGCGGCACTCTTGATTTAACTTATCAAACCAATTTTAGCGGTGACAGTAAAAACTACGAGCTAGAAGACTTGCTTGGATTTGCGCAGCGTATCAATCCAAAACGCGCGTTTTTGTTTGTCTCAAAAGTCTTAGGTCGCCATATTCCAGTCGCGCCTAGCACCATGCGTCATGCTTTTACGGATTTGGCAAACTTAGTACCAGATGATTTGCCTGAACCCATTTTGGTCATCGGTATGGCAGAGACTGCCGTTGGCTTATCTGCTGGCGTACACCAAGCGCTACAAACTCGCTATCCAAACGCTTTATTGCTCAACTCAACCCGTCATTCACAACATAACAAGGATAATACTGAAACCTTGCTAACGACTTTTAGCGAAGATCACAGTCATGCCAGCCAGCACTTAATTTATCAAAGTGCAGATACAGTAACCCAAGCGCAGCTACTAGCGAGCAAAACCTTGATTATGGTGGATGATGAAGCGTCAACGGGCAATACTTGCGTCAATGTCGTCACCGCCCTTCGTAACGCAGGACTGACCGAATTAGAACAAGTGCATCTAACCACTTTGGTGGATTGGTCGCTAAATCAGAACCGAGCTCAAGCTGACGTAGATGACAACATATCTGCACGTTTGCCTAATATTGACTTTCATCGTCATCACCTACTATCTGGCGCGTGGCAATGGACGGATGCGACCAACCCTGAATCCATTACGATGCCATCGGTCGATACCACTGAGGCTGGCAGTTATGCGCTAGGCGATACTGGCAACTGGGGACGATTCCCAACCTTAGACAGCACCGATGGTTTTGCTTTTTATCTTACGAAGTTTCAAGCAGCATTTAACCTTTTTAATCAGCAAGCCCAATCTGAAAAAGCCTCGTTTGAGAAAGAACAGTTTGATAAAGAACAGTTGCCACAGCGGATTTTAGTATTGGG
Organism: Psychrobacter communis; assembly: GCF_014836505.1. NCBI lineage: Bacteria > Pseudomonadati > Pseudomonadota > Gammaproteobacteria > Moraxellales > Moraxellaceae > Psychrobacter > Psychrobacter communis. The sequence continues at coordinate 74,751 of NZ_JACSQR010000006.1, read as the reverse complement.
CAGTAATGAGTTTGTTTGGTTGCCGTTTTTATTGGCAGAATGGCTTGAGACGCAAACTCAAAACGCTACGGTTAAGTTTAGCGCTTTAACCCGCTCGCCGATTGCCCTTGGGGGCGCGATTACCACGATGCTCAGTTTTAGCGATAACTATGGGCTTGGTATGACCAACTTTGCTTATAATGTTGAGCCTAGCGATTGGGACTTGATTGTCTTGTGCGTGGAAACATCGGCGGATAGCGTCGATGAGATGTGGAAAGATTTGGATAATGTGTTGGTGATGAGTCCGACGCTTTAAGCTGTTTTATAAAAGCTAGCTTACCAAGGCTATCTTATAAAAGCTGTCCTATTAAAACTATCCTTTAAATCCTGCTTTAATGCTCACATTTAACCCTTACGCACGCTTTTATGGCAAATACTATGACTAGCCCATTTTTTCAAGCCAATCCCGATATTATCAAACCCTACGCGCTGATGGATTTAGACGATACGCTTTTTCAAACCCAACGTAAAATTGATGCATGGGAATTGCCAACGTCTGAACCTGAAAATCTAGTTTGCGCGACCGTTAATAAACAAGGTAAGCCACTAAGTTTTATGAGTCAGCGTCAAGCCGTATTCTTTAACTGGCTGCTTACTAGTACTGAGTTGATAGTGGTCACCGCACGCGATCGCGGTGAAATCAAACGCGTTAAGCTGCCTTTTGACAGTTGGCAAGTCTTAACCCACGGTGCGATTATTCTTGCTAGAGACGGCACGCTACAAGCTCAGTGGCAACAGCGTATGCATAGTCAGCTTGCACCACTACAGGATAAATTGCAGCAGCTTAGCCAATTATTTGCCAATCACAGTAAAAATGACAATAGCCAGCTGGTATTTACACCGCATATCGATCACTTTAATAATGGTTCTGCTAATGAAAAATTGACTATTTACCTGGCTATTAAGCATGGGCAAAAGGACCATCAAGCGTTAGTAGAGCTCGCTAAAAAGTTACCAACGTTAATACGTAACTTTGAGCAAGATTTTTATGTGCATGTCAATGCGAACAATCTGGCGATATTGCCGCACGCGGTTCATAAACGCCATGCAGTACAGTTCTTATTAGACCAGCATTTAGACCATCAGCGTCCAAGCTTTGGTTTTGGTGATAGCTTGGCCGATTTACCATTTTTGCAATTGCTGGACTGGTACGGCATGCCCAATCATGGTCAGCTACACGACAGTTTTAGTTCTTAATAGTTCTCGGCTTTCAACAACTCTCAAATATCAATAAGTATAGTAACGACAGCCGCTTATACGAGCAAACACCTTTTATGATGACTTCAAATATTCAAAAACTAAAGAAATACGGCTCAGGCAGCTACCTTGCCAGCGATGTGACCGTACTGCTTGATATCGTTGATAAAGACGCGGTTGCTGATGTACCCGTCAGCCAAAAAGAAGCGCTGATCCAAAGCGGTCAGCGCCATTATTCAGATATGTTAACCTTAGAGAATGCGCCAACTGCCATGCATGAGCAATTGTATCAGCAGGCATTAGCGCAAGGTACCACGAGAACCGCGACAGATATTGTTAACTTGGCTTATACGCTACATCATATTTTTCAGCAAACGGTAAGTACTGAACGTCCATTAATATTAGTCAGCTTGGTACGCGCAGGTTTACCAGTTGGCGTATTATTACAACGTGCCCTATTAGACAATGAAAAGTCAGATGCTAATAGCAGCTATGCACTGCCAAGTGTGCATTATGGTATCAGTATCATTCGCGATCGCGGACTTGATACCGTTGCGCTGCAGATGATATTGGATGCTCATCCAGAAAGTCCCATCATATTTGTCGATGGCTGGACAGGCAAAGGGGCAATTTATCAAGAGCTGGCTCGCAGCTTAGACGCCTTTAGTGACCCTAATCATCCAAATTTTGCCAATATTTTCCATCAAGGTGAGAATGTTATTCCGCTACTGACCCTTGCTGACCCCGCAGGCGTTGCTTGGTTGGCGGCAAGTGAGGAAGATTGGCTGATTCCATCAGGTTTATTAAACAGCACCGTATCTGGGCTGATATCACGCAGTTTATATACCGAGCCGCAATCGGGGCTACATCGTAGCGTCTTTTATGATAACTTGGTTGCGGTAGACCATAGCCTAGCCTTTGTTGATCATATTGATAGCACGCGGCGTTCATTGTCTACATCTCCACAATACTTGCAAACGTTTGAGCAACCTCGCTATCAGACGGCGGATTTAATCGATATGCTGGCAGCAGAGTATGACATTAGCAATCGCAACCGTATTAAGCCGACCATTGCAGAGGCGACACGGGCGATATTACGCCGTGATCCTGAGCGCATCTTGCTGGCCACCGCCGATCACCCTGATACGGTGTTATTGCGCCATTTATGTAGCGAGCGCGATATCAATATCACGGTATTAGGTGCTAAAATACTCCCCTATCAAGCGATTACACTGATCAAGGAGCGGTCAACAAACCGTCCATGATTTATTAATGTATTGATGCCCTGATATAATGATGTCTTGCGAAAGAAATGCATCAATACTGCATCAGCAGCGCTGTTTTTATCATACGTCACGCTATGAACTTCCCTCTATAAACCATTCATTTATCACTATTTACGATGCCAACTATGTCCGATATACCGCACAACGAGTCCAACCTTTATAACAACAGTCAGTCTTACGCCCACCTGATTACTGAGCGTCATGCGATGCTTAAGCCGCTTACCCATCATCCGTATCAGTTGGGTGCCAGTCTTTACATGCCTGCGACGCGGCAAGATATTTGGCAGGTCATTACGCGTGAAAAATTACCGACCATTAACAGTATTATTATCTGCTTAGAAGATGCAGTCAGCCATGGCGATGTTGAGCTGGCGCTCATACGCCTGCAAACGCTGCTACATACGTGGGCGGCGCATGTCGATAGTATCAATGACCCTGCAAAAAAAGAGAACATTCAATCAAAAGCGCAAACTGCTCAACCAACCAGACCGTTAGTATTTATTCGCCCGCGTCATCCGGCGATGCTAGAGCAGCTGGCAGATTTTGCTCATATTGATTTGGTCGACGGTTTTGTGATGCCAAAAGTTGATATGTATAGCTTGTCTAATTGGCGCATGGCGTCTCAGAATTTAAGCACTGAGCAACTATTGATGCCGACGCTTGAGACGGCAGCGCTCTTTAACCCGCATCACAATCAAGAGTTGGCGATTGGCTTTAAAGAAGCCTTTAGCCAACCCCTTTTTGCCCTGCGTATCGGTGGTAATGACTTATTTGCAGCGCTGCGTTTACGCCGTCCTAAAAACAGCATCGTCTATGACACTCCGATTGGTACGCTCGCCTATCAGCTGCTTGGCTGCTTTGTACCGCATGGTTTTTATCTTACCGCGCCAGTATTTGAATACTTAGAGCAACCAACGCTGTTTATGAAAGAGCTGATGCATGATGTAAACTTAGGACTGGTCGGCAAAACGGTCATTCACCCAAGCCAGATTGCTTTGGTACAGCAAGCGTATTGCGTGCCTTTAAGTACCTTGGATGAAGCGCAGGCAATCTTGCATAGCGAGGCAAAGGCGGTCTTTAAATATAACGATACCATGCTTGAGCCTGCCACGCACCGTGCATGGGCCACCGAAATAGTCAATCGCGCTGAGGTTTTTGGTACTCTTGATGATATTAATAGCGACTATACGACCCGCTTATAAATAAAGACATTAGCCTGATTCCTTTATCGTATGTTTTTAAAACTGCCGCTTTAACGTTAATCTGTTAAATGGTTTCAATGAAAAAGCCGTTATCCTATTTAAAATAACGGCTTTTTTCGTATAAACACTTTATTAATTGCTATGTCTGATTCAAAACTGGTTCCAGTCTCGCTCAAAGTTAGACACAGTTGGCTAAAAAGGTATTAATCACTTTATTTACTTGCTCAGGCTCTTCTACCGTCGCTGTATGTCCAGCGCCTTTAATAACTGCAAGCTTTGAGCCTTTAATAGCAAAATGCATGCGCTCCGCTTTTGAATAAGGCGTTGCCACATCTTCATCGCCAACGATAATCAATGTCGGCGTGCTAATCTCGCCTAGCTGATCGTAAGTACCCGAGCGTTCAATGACACCTGTGGTCGCCTTTACGACGCCACCTTTACGATTGCCTTGTAACATCGTGAGCCACGCTCTACGGTCAGCCTTACGCGACTTATCGTTCAAAAAGCTACTGCCAAACATAATAGGCATGACTTTTTGACTGACGCGTTTCATACCCAGCCAGCGGATAGCCTTCATCAATTTGCGATACTGCGGGACGTTTTTTGGGTCTTCAGGGTCTGCTGACGTTTCAAGTAAGGTCAGCGATAACAGTAGCTCCGGACGTTTGAGCGCGATACGCTGAGCGACAAAACCACCCATCGATAACCCTAAAAAATGGCATTTATCAATCTTAAGCGCATCCAATAACGCTAGCGTATCTTCGGTCAGCGTCTCCATATCATAGCCCGATTTGCTCATCTCCGACTGACCTTGTCCACGAAAATCAAATGTAATACAGCGGCAGCCATATTTAAAGTACTCCACCTGCTTATCATACATCCGCGTATTCCACAGCAGCCCATGGGCAAAGACCATCACTGGTTTTTGCTTATCATCCGGCGCGCTGTCTTCATAATAAATATCAACGTTATTCACATTTATCACTGGCATAATTACTTCCTTGTTTGTTGCTTATTGATTGCTTGTTTGGTTAACGAAATCCTTAACACTACTGATGTTTAGCATAATGCACCAAGCAAATACTTCATAGCGTTATTTTTGTAGGCAGATCGTATATATTTATTAAAACAAATATATAACAAAATAAAAAAACTCAAATATTTATGTCCGTGCCTTTAGCGCCCACAAAACTCGCTTTTATAATCATAACAAGCTGCTATAGTAATCAGCTTGCATGACTTGTTACACCTTGTCCATTATAACGTCCATTGTTATCCGCAATGCTTATCTAGAACTTCTTACTAAGGAAACCAACCATGTCACAACCTTTGGTCGAATATCACAGCGAAAACCATATTGCCACCATTACCATGAATGACCCTAAGACGCTAAATGCCTTTAGCACACCATTAAAAGGCGCGGTTATGGATGCGCTTGACAAAGCTGATCAAGATACCGACGTACGCGTGATCGTGCTGCAAGGATCAAACAATAATTTCTCTAGTGGCGGTCATATCGGTGAGATGTTAGAGAATGGTATGGAGTCTGAAGCACTCGTGGCAAAGCTTGATTTTATGCTCAGAGAAGTGGCAGAAGTGAGCTTAAAGTTGCGTAATATTCATAAACCCATTATAGCCAAATTAGAAGGTGCCGTCGCGGGTGCTGGGATGAACTTGGCATTAACCTGTGATTTCCGTATTGCCGCTGATAGCGCCAAATTCGTGCAAGCGTTTGTTAATATCGGTTTGATTCCTGATGCGGGCGGCATTTACTTACTCAATCAATTGATTGGCGCGGCGAAAACGACTGAGCTTGTGATGCTGGGTGAAAAACTCACTAGCGAAGATGTCGCGCGTCTAAACTTAGTCAATAGTGTCGTGAGCATAGATGAGCTTGACGCCAGCGTACTAGCATTGGCAACGCGCCTAAGTAATTTACCGGGCAAGGCACTGGCTTCGATGAAGCATATGATTAACGTACATGCTTTTTCAGGCTTAAATGAAGCACTCGATATGGAAGTTGACCAACAAACTATGATGGCAAAAACCGCTGACTTTGCTGAAGGTATCACTGCCTTTATGGAAAAACGTAAGCCCGTTTATCAAGGTAAATAAAAGTTTATAACGCTAATTTTTACACGATCAACAAAAAGGCTGCCTAATCTAATAGCAGCCTTTTTTGAGTCATTTAATACGATTCATCTCTGTATTTATGAAGAAGCAGAAGCGCTCTTATCGTAACGCGGTAAGGTGAATATCTTGTCAAAACCTAAGGTAAATACAAAGGTATAAACCAAGAAAAATAGCAGTAACGCCGCCTCCATCATAAAGGCTTTAATTAAACCAACGTCATACCAAATCATATATAGCGGTAGGCAAATCAATACTAGACCGCCTTCAAACCCTATCGCATGAGCGCTGCGGATTAATAAGGTACGCTTTTTAACCTGCTTGCGCCGCTCCCACGCTTCAAAAGCAGTATTGTATAAAAAGTTCCAAATCACAGCGGCTAATGACACCATCACCGCAACGGGTAACGACTCTGCCGCATCGCTACCACTAAGTTTCATTAGTACAAAGGTAGAAGCAATAATAGCGATAATTTCAAAGATGGTCACATAGACAATACGACGTTTGAGTGGGGATAAAGTAATCAACCAAGACTCCAAAACACTTAGCACTTAAGTATAAACAAAAAGTTGCTTAGTAAAGTATCGGTCCGTCCCGAGATAGAAATGAGAAAAATTGCAGAGCCACGGATTCCGCCTGCCCCTATATTATACATAAGATAATGAGAGAAACCAGTCGCAGCTTATTTTTCTGGCGGACCCCATTGATTGGTTTCAAGCTTGGTATCGCTCGCTAAAAATACCAGTAAGATAATAGAGCCTATCAATGGCAAAATAGATATCAAAAACCACCATCCTGAACGGCTAGTATCATGCAATCTGCGAATAGTCACTGCTAAGCCCGGCAAGAACAAACCAAGCGCTACAACAATATAAAATAACCCTATTTCTGAATTGAAGATAATCGCATCTAAAATCATCGCTATGATGACCAATCCCATTTGCACCAATACGAAATACCAATACTCTTTACGCCGAGCACGTCCAGAGAAATTGGCATAATTCCTTAGACCTTTTTTAAACCAGTCCATAATGCCATAGTTTGCCTCAGCACTATGATTATTAACCATCCCAGAATTTGGTAAAGGTGGCGGCGTTACTTTATCAAGCATATTTTTATTTTCCATAGGATTTATTATCACTCACCTTTAACGGTAGAGTCGCCAACTAAAACATTTAATCAACGACTTTGATTATAAGCACTCAATAAAAGTTTGCAAACCATTATTCATATTTTTCAAACATGTAAAAAACCCCGCATCATCATGATACGGGGTTTGTTTTCAAAAGATTAAAAAGCTTTCGAATGAAAAACTAGGTCAACTGAGCCACGTTAATTTTGTCTGCTTCTTCAGTGTAATCTTCCATACGGTCGAAGTTCATGTATTTATAAACTTCATCACCCATGCTGTTTAGCATGCCAGCGTATTGCTGGTATTCGTCGTTGGTTGGCAATTTACCAAGTACCGCCGCTACTGCAGCAAGTTCTGCAGACGCTAGATAGACGTTTGCGCCTTGACCTAGACGGTTCGGGAAGTTACGGGTAGACGTTGATACCGCCGTAGATTTCGGTGCGATACGTGCTTGGTTACCCATACATAGTGAACAACCTGGCATTTCAGTACGAGCGCCGGCTTGAGCGTAGATGTTGTAATAACCTTCTTCCATCAACTGACGCGCATCCATTTTGGTTGGTGGCGCAATCCATAGACGAGTTTTGAGGCTTCCCGCTGGTACGTCTTGTAGCAGTTTACCCGCAGCACGGAAGTGACCAATGTTGGTCATACATGAACCAATGAATACTTCATCAATGGTATCACCAGCGACGTCAGCCAATGTCTTAGCATCGTCTGGATCGTTCGGGCAGCATAGAATCGGCTCTTTGATCTCGCTCATATCGATAGTCATGTCGATGGCGTATTCTGCATCTTCGTCAGCACGCATGAGGCTTGGGTTCGCTAGCCATTCTTGCATTTGCTCAACGCGGCGGCTGATGGTACGCGCATCGCCATAGCCTTCTGAAATCATCCACTTAAGCAAGGTGATGTTTGAGTTTAGGTACTCAGTCACTGATTCTTCAGACAAAGTAATGGTACAACCAGCAGCACTACGCTCAGCTGACGCATCAGACAATTCAAACGCTTGCTCAGCGGTTAGGTCTTCTAGACCTTCGATCTCTAAAATACGACCGTTAAACTCGTTGATTTTACCTTTCTTATCAACGGTCAAATAACCTTCTTTGATCGCTTGATAAGGAATCGCATGGACCAAGTCACGTAGCGTGATACCAGGTTGACGTTCGCCAACAAAGCGCACACGAACAGACTCAGGCATATCAAGTGGCATCACACCAGTTGCTGCTGCGAATGCAACCAAACCAGAACCGGCTGGGAACGAGATACCCATTGGGAAACGCGTATGCGAGTCACCACCAGTACCAACGGTATCTGGAAGTAGCATACGGTTAAGCCACGAGTGAATGATACCATCACCAGGACGTAAGCTGACGCCGCCACGGTTCATGATAAAATCAGGTAGTGTGTGCTGAGTTTCAACGTCAACTGGCTTTGGATAAGCAGCGGTATGACAGAACGACTGCATCACTAGGTCGGCTTGGAAGCCTAGGCAAGCCAAATCTTTTAGCTCGTCACGAGTCATCGGACCAGTGGTATCCTGACTTCCTACGGTAGTCATTTTTGGCTCACAGTACATACCAGGACGTACGCCTTCTAGACCACAAGCTTTACCAACCATTTTTTGCGCAAGGGTAAAGCCTTTACCGGTATCAGCTGGCTCTTCTGGCTTAGCAAATACGTCTGAATGACCAAGACCCATATATTCACGAGCACGATTGGTCAAACCACGACCAACGATTAATGGAATACGGCCGCCTGCGCGCACTTCGTCAAGCAAGGTTGGCGAGCTTAGCGTAAAGGTTGACAATACTTCGTCAGAGTCGTGCTTAGTGATTTTACCTTCATACGGATAGATGTCAAATACATCGCCCATGTTTAGGTTATCAACGGCAACTTTTTCGATTGGCAAGGCGCCAGAATCTTCCATGGTGTTAAAGAAGATAGGAGCGATATTGTTACCAAGCACCAAACCGCCACCACGCTTGTTTGGTACGTTCGGAATGTCTTCGCCCATTAGCCAAAGTACCGAGTTGGTTGCAGACTTACGGCTAGAGCCGGTACCGACCACGTCGCCAACATAGGCAAGTGGATGACCTTTTTCTTTTAACGCTTCGATTTGCTTCATTGGACCAACAACGCCCTCTTCGTCAGCAAAGATGCCGTCGCGAGAGTTTTTGTGCATGGCTAATGAATGCAATGGAATGTCGGGGCGGCTCCACGCGTCTTGGGCTGGTGACAAGTCATCGGTGTTGGTTTCGCCAGTGACTTTAAAGGTGGTATAAGTGGTTTTCTCTGGCACTTCAGGACGGCTTAAGAACCACTCCGCGTCAGCCCAAGATTGCACCACTTCTTTAGCAATAGCATTGCCAGCTTCGGCTTTTTCGGTCACGTCATTAAACGCGTCAAATACGAGTAATGTTTTCTTTAACGCATCAGCAGCTTCTTGTGCGACTTCCGCGTCGTCTAATGCTGCAACCAATGGCTGAACGTTGTAACCACCTTGCATGGTACCTAAGATTTCAACGGCTTTTTTCTTGCTGATAAGTGGTGAAGTCGCTTCGCCTTTAACAATAGCAGCTAAAAATGCAGCTTTAACATAAGCGGCTTGGTCAACACCGGCAGGAATACGGTTTTCTAACAAGTCCATCAAGAACGCATCTTCGCCCGCTGGTGGGTTTTTAAGTAGCTCTACCAATTCTGCTACCTGCTTCTCATTTAATGGAAGTGGTACAGTCCCTAGCTCAGCACGTTCTGCGACATGTTTACGATAAGCTTCTAACACAATAGTCGTCCTCGTCGGTTGGTGACCAGTACATCACGTGAGTAGTCAGGATGACAGCCTACATCGATGTACTGCATTGAATAATTATCCGTGCAATCATAGCTCAAAACGCTCAAAATGTTAATGGCTGAGGCGCGAAAAGGCGCAGAATAACGCCATATTGGACATTTATTATAAAAATAGTGCCATAACCAATATGATTGACGCGGTTAAATAAAAACCCTGTGCCTGCTATACTCTGACAACCTCAAAACCGATCAGATGTCTTACGTCAGCGAATTTTTATATGCGACTTGATAAAACACACTTTACCAATAAATATTAAGGATAATAAAATGGACGATAATGCCAACTATCAAAACGGTCTAAAAGTTCGTACCGAAGTGATGGGCGAGCAACATGTCAAACGCTCGCTCGATTCGGCGACCCCATTTACCCAGCCACTGCAAGACTGGATTATCGAACATGCTTGGGGCAGCACGTGGCAAGACGACACCATACTACCGCGCAAATATCGCTCCTTAATTACCATGGCGTTTTTGATTGCGCAAAAAAGCCCTGCTGAGCTAAAAGGTCATATCCGCGGGGCAATTAATAATGGCGCCAGCGTCGCTGAAATCCGAGAGGTGTTGATGCATAGCCTGCCTTATTGCGGTGCACCTGCTACCCAAGAAGCGTTTCGCGCAGCCATAGATGTGCTAAATGACATGGACATTGATATCAATAAATAAAACTAGGGTAAAGGTGCGCTTCATAGTAGTCTTATTAGTGATAAAACCCTATTTAGCGCTAGTAGTTTTTTTGATTGTCTTAACAAGATTGCCCAAAAAACCTTTAGCCATTATCTGCTATAATAGCTGCATTCATAAAACATTCTAATAATGCCAAAAACCCTTATCTTATCAAGGGTTAAGAGAACATTTGATTATGACAAACGCCGTACAAACCCACGTCCCCGCTGCCCGTGCAAAACCGAAAAAAGCCATCCAAGGCGAAAAGCTACGTGGCTACGACAAGGTAGCGCGCATCCCAATTAAAGTGATTCCGACCGTCGAGGCAAAGAAAAAGCCTGATTGGATTCGGGTTAAAATGTCGTCACCTGCGGAAGTAGCGCGTATCAAAGCCACTCTGCGTGAGCAAAAGCTTTATACCGTCTGTGAAGAAGCAGCTTGCCCGAATCTGCCGCAGTGCTTCGCTGATGGTACGGCAACCTTTATGATTATGGGTGATATCTGTACCCGTCGCTGCCCGTTTTGTGATGTCGGTCATGGTCGTCCAAATGAATTGGACAAAGACGAGCCACGCCATACCGCTGAGACCATTCAAGGTCTAGGTCTGAAATACGCAGTGATTACTTCAGTTGACCGCGATGATTTAAAAGACGGCGGTGCTGGACATTTCGTTGAAGTTCTCAATGAATCGCGCGCGCTAAGCCCAAATTGCTTGATTGAAATACTAGTGCCAGATTTCCGTGGGCGTATGGAAATAGCCTTAGATTTATTGACTGAAACCGCGCCAGATGTGTTTAACCACAATATCGAAACCGTGCCGCGTCTGTATAAAGCCTTCCGTCCAGGCTCTGACTATCAGCATTCATTAGACTTGCTCAAGCTCTATAAAGAGCGCCGTCCTGATATCGCCACTAAATGCGGTTTTATGGTTGGACTTGGTGAGACCGAAGAAGAAATTTATGCGCTGCTTGATGATTTAAAAGCCCATGACGTCGATATGATTACCATCGGTCAGTACCTGCAACCCAGTAAAGACCATGCGCCAGTTGATCGTTACGTACATCCAGACGAATTCCAGCGTTATATGGACTATGGTAAAAAGATTGGTTTCTTTAGCATTTGGGCCGGCCCAATGGTACGCTCAAGCTACTTTGCCGATCGTCAATACTATGGTGAAGATTGCCCAGCACCAATTCGTAGCAAAAAAGCGCTTGAAGCAGAAGGTAAGCTTGGCTGCTAAGTAATATTCGTCACGATACCAAAGTAGGATGACGAATCTTAAAACATATAAAGGGCGAATAGTAGATAGTTACTATTCGCCCTTTTTTTATGCTTATACACTTAATCCCTAAATAACGTCAAACATTTAGAGGTTGGACTGCTGTTTTACTGTTTTTCATATTTAACAACGCGATACCAAGGATGATGACACCGCCTATCAAACCTGTGATAAGACCCGGATAAATCAGCAGTAAAGCACCAATTGCCAAAATGATGCGCGTGATTGTATTCATACTGCCTTTAAAATACCCTTCTAACGCCGCACTAAGGCCAATCACACCAATCACAGACGTCACAACGGCCATAACAATATCGATGATTGGGGGCAATGGGAATTCTTTTGCCGTAACCGCAAGACCTGTCGGGTCAATCATCAACATTGCAGGATTATAAATAAACATAAATGGAACGATAAATCCAGCCAGTGCCAACTTTAACGACAGAAACCCTGTTTTCATAGGATCGCCACCAGAGATACCAGCGCCAGCAAAGGCTGCCAAACAGACCGGCGGAGTAATATTGGCAAATACGCCAAAATAGAACACAAACATATGCGCCGCCAAAATAGGAATATTGAATCCTGCTAATGCGGGCGCCGCCATCGTTGCCGTAATAATATATGCAGGAATCGATGGTAATCCCATTCCTAAAACCATCGACGCCAGCATGGTTAAAATCAAGGTGAGCAATAATGAGCCTGCTCCTAAAGTGACAATCGAAGAGGTCATCACCGTACCAAAGCTCGTTAAGCTGACTACCCCAATAATAATCCCTACGACCGCACAGGCCGCCATGACCGCTAACGACTGGCGCGCACCGTCTTCTAGCGCGCCCAAAATGTCCTTAAAACTCATGCGCGTCTCAGCTCGCAGCATACTGATGACAACAGTAAAGCCAATGGTATAGGCAGCGGCATACCCTACCGGTACATTCTTAATCAATAAAAAAATCAAAAACACAATGGGTAGCAGCATATGTCCGCGCGCTTTTAATACTTCTTTTACTTGCGGCAAACTCTCTTTTGCCATACCTTTTAAGTCTCGGCGGCCTGCGCGAAAATGCACCTGCGCGATGACGCCTAAATAATACAAGATAGCAGGTAACAATGCTGCCAAAGCAATAGTGCTATACGGTAGACCTGTGGTCTCGGCCATGATAAAAGCACTAGCACCCATAATTGGCGGCAATATTTGACCACCGACTGATGCACTTGCCTCTACAGCACCCGCAAAATCTTTATGATAACCAACCTTTTTCATCAATGGGATAGTAAACGCGCCGGTACTGACTACGTTTGATAAGGCAGATCCATTGATACTGCCCATAAAGCCACTTGAGATGACAGCCACTTTAGCAGGGCCGCCTTTTTTATCGCCTGCCAGCGCTAATGCCAAATCATTAAATAGCTGACCCATGCCTGAACGCGCTAAAAATGCGCCAAAGAGGATGAATAAAAAGATAAACGTAACTGAGGCACCGATGGCAACCGAATATAGGCCTTCGGTTTTGAGGAATAACTGACCAAAAATATCGCCAAAATCATAAGGACGAGTGAGTAGCCGGTCAGGCATAAAATTCATATGGCTGATAAATGGATATAACAAAAATATTGACGCCAATATCGGTAATATCCAACCAGTAATACGCCTACTGCCCTCGAGTACACAAATCACCGTGATAATAGAGAACAATACATCCGTTTGATTGGCGATGCCACCACGTGAGGTCACAATATCTTGATACTCATAGATAAGATATGCCATTCCAGATAAAGATAACACGAACCAAACCCAGTCATACCAAGCCACCCGCTTGCGGCTACTCTTCTTACTGGCTGGAAAAATCAGAAAAATCAATGCAAAACCAATACCTACATGCACAGAACGCTGTAACAATGATGGCATAGGATTAAAAGTAATATATAGATGAAAAAGTGAATATAAAATACAAATCGCAGCGATAATATATTTTACTGGCCCTTGAGTGATATGACGCGTAATTGACTCTCGGTCGTACTTTTCTAGTATTGCTTGTGTGAGGTTAGGATCAACGTCGTCATCGATATCAGTGCTATCATGAAGGCCAGGTTGCTTAGACAACTTAGCCTCATCGCTAGAGACAGTAGTCCCGCTATTGTGATCCATCACTTGAGAGTTCATGACAAAAATCCTTATTAAATCTATCTATTAGACTATACGATTTGGGCGTAATAGTTACTGCAGAATAATCAGGCACCCATTGATGAATTAAAATACGATGACCTGCATAATCAATCTCACCTTCAGTGCGCCTTGAAACAACCCAGTTAAGACTGGGGAGTCTTTCGTTGATTTGATAGCCAACATAGCCTGGTTTTCTTATTGGAGCGACATTTTCAGTAGATGGGGTTCCCGCCCCAAAAGCTTGTAGATAAGTAGTGGTTAGCAATAAACCTTGATTCTCACGAACATATTGCTCCTCCCACCATTGCTTTTCTACAGAATGAATCCAGCGCAATTGAAAATTAGGCTCAACGAAATAACATACTTTTTTATCAGATTCAGCAACATCATCGACGCGCACCTCGATGACAGACTGGCGGGTAAAAATTACCCAGAATATTAAAACCGCTAGCGCAGCAGTCACTGCTGCGCCGACTGTTAAACTTAAGCGTTTACTTAGCTGATTGCTCTTCATAGTATTTCTTAGCGCCTGGATGGATAGGAGCTACCATTCCTTCTTGAGCAGTCTCTAAGCTAATATCATTAGCTGCTTGGTGGGCATTTTTTAGGCCATCCAAGTTTTCAAACAGCGCTTTGGTCAGTTTATAGCCATCCTCTTCAGAGATGTCAGAACGAATCAACAACGCATTCATCACGGCAGTCGTTGGAATGGCGGCATCGTTACCATATGTTCCAGCAGGAATCTCGAACGTCTTAAAGTAAGGCTTGTTTTCGATAATTTGTTTAAGCTTATCTTGATTGATGGTGACCAGCTGCAATTTGATACCCTGCTCTAGCTCTAACAGTGAAGAGTTTGGTAAGCCGCTACTAAAAAACGCCGCTTCAATCTTACCCGCTTTCATCGCATCGGCTGCATCGGCAAACCCTAGATAGTCAACTTTGACATCATCATAAGTGATACCAAAACCTTCTAACAACGTCCGAGCATTGACTTCCGTTCCAGAACCTTGATCACCAACCGCAATACGCTTACCTTTTAAATCTTCGATATTTTTGATACCAGATTTTTCTGAAGCGACTATCTGAATCACATTTGGATATAGAACGGCAACTTGTTGAATATTTGTTATCGGTTCTTTAAAGTCTTCAGTACCTTCAACCGCATTAGTGACGACATCACTAAGTGCTAGCACCATGTCGACTTTACCTTGCGTGAGTAGATTGACGTTTTCTACTGACGCCCCCGTGGTTTGGGTCTTAGCATTAACGCCAAAGGTTTTGGCGTAGATTTCTGCTAAAGAGGTGCCAATAATATTATAAGGACCTGATGCGCCCCCTGTTGCGATAGTGACAAACTTGGTTTCAAGCTTATCACTCGCCACTGAAGCAGCAGTATTGTCCGTGGTAGCGCTATCATTGGTATCAGTCGCCGTGTTGTCTGAACAGGCAACCATCGTCATACTTAAGGCAACAATTGCAGCTAGGAGAGGAGTTTTACTAAAAAACATCATTATTTTCATCCTTGATAAAATAAAGCGAATTGGATTTATAAAATATTACTTAACCATGTCACTGTAATAGTAACTAATCCGTGTTGAATTGTGAGCTTTATATACTATATTAATTTTTGAAAAGTGTAGCGTCCCATTGATACAATCAAAAGTATCCATGTAATTAAAGCATGAGGTGTCATACATTGCTATCTTGTTTTATGCGATAGCAAACATTGGCACGCATGAATCGTAGTTTATCTCTTCAAATTTGCTAAACCAAAATAATTAGACTAGCTAGTGTTTCGCTACGCGGTACTAAGTTCCATATTCTTATCATCATTTAAACAGACTTTATGCACCTTGTAAACTTCTATTAACATTTCCCTTAATTGTTAAAATAACTTTGATTCTTGCCATGCGCAGCCGACGCGTGATTACTGCTTGAATAGTTAAAAGAACACTTACTGCCAATGATTATCTTTTTTACTAATACGCAGATATCTATAATTTTTCACTACTATAATTGGTCTCTATTACATATAATCGCTAATAACATCAATAGAATCGATAAACCTTAAAGGAAAACTTATGAAAAAACTATTTGCTTCGAGCATCGTTTTTGCCACATTTGTCCTAGCTGGCTGTGCCACTTCTGATATGAATACCAATGCTGGCACGGCCATCGGTTCGGCAAACGAGATTGGGATGAATATTTTTAAAGCCGCTATTGATAACCAATGCCGCAGTCAGATTGAAAAACAAAATGCTTGGCGCATTGCTAGTGTGGCGATGTCAGATGCCCAAGAGGAAGAGATAAAAGGTCGAGTTTGCGGCTGCGTCAGCGAGCAAGCGCCGCAGCAAGTGACCCTCGTTGAACTTGGCAATGCGGCAATTGATGCCAACTATCGCACCCAACTGGTCACTAAAGTGGTAGCAAAAACGCTGCAAAGCTGTTATGGCAGTATCGTTAAATAAGTAGCTGAAAAATAGATGCTGGATCAGCGACTTGACTAAAGGGCTTATTTCACGAAATAAGTTGGGTTATTGATTGCACAACCCAACTTATTCATATAGATTATTTACTATTGTGAATGACAAATGGAATTTATCTTTAACCCATGTCAAGGATGACTGATGAAAAGACGTGCATTTATAAAACTTGGTGGTCAGCTAACGGTAGCCGGCACTGTGTTGACTCAGCTCAGTGCTTGCTCATCAGATGATGATGACGTCAGGCCACCAAATAACCTCGATGGTTTAGATGGTTTAGGCTATCAAGGCGCAGCACCTTTTGTGCATGGCATTGCCAGTGGTGACCCGCTCCAAGATCGGGGCATACTATGGACACGAATTACCAATGACGGCAGTATCCAAGCCGCCAGCATTCCTGTTGCTTATAGGGTAGCAACAGACCCAGCGCTGAAAAACATCGTTACTCAAGGTCGCGCAATAGCGACAGCGCAATCCGACTTCACCGTAAAAGTCGACCCTAAAAACCTACAACCCAATACCACTTATTATTATGCTTTTGAAGCACTAGGCTATCGCTCTCCTATTGGTCGCACACGCACCATACCACAAGCAGACTTGCCAGCAAGCGAAGTTGATCGTGTGCGCTTAGCCGTGGTTTCCTGCTCAAACTATGGCTTTGGCTACTTTAATGGTTATGCCAATATCGCCAAGCAAGCCGATATCTCTGCCGTCATACATTTGGGCGATTATATCTATGAGTATCCAGAAGGCTTCTATCGCGATGACGATTTAAAAGAAGAGCGACCGCTAGAGCCAAAAAGCGAGATTATCAGCTTAGAGGATTATCGTCGCCGCTAAGCTTGCTACCGTACCGATGTCGATTTGCAAGAATGTCACCGTCAGCATCCGTTTATCGCTGTTTGGGACGATCACGAAATCGCAGACAATTCATGGAAAGGTGGTGCAGGTTTTCATACTGAGAGTAAAGGCAGCTATATAGAACGCAAAATGTCGGCCGTGCGCGCTTATCATGAGTGGATGCCTATCCGCGATGACAGTAGCAACGAGCTAGACAGTCAATTACGCATCTATCGACGTTTTGAGTTTGGTAAATTATTCGATTTAAACATGCTAGATACGCGCATATTTGGTCGCGAAAAGCTTGATGCCAAAGCCAGCAACGAGCCTGAACGTCAATCATTAGGTCTTGAACAAGAAAACTGGCTCTATTTAAAGATGCTCGAAGGTAAACGCCGACAAGCAACATGGCAAATACTCGGGCAACAAGTTATTTTGGCGCCATTTAAAGGCACTTTTGCCACCAATTCTGGCGATATTTGGTATGGGTATGCCAGTGCACGCACACGTTTGCTCAACTTTATCGAAGATAATAATATCTCCAATACGGTTGTTTTAACTGGGGATTATCATGCTTCCTTTGCATTTGATATTGCAAAAAACCCTTTTGAAGCAAGTAGCTATAATCCTCTAACCGGCAAAGGTTCTTTAGCTGTAGAGTTCGTCTGTCCGGCATTGACGTCTTCGCCCTTTCCTGAAACCGCAGGTGTTGAGCTAAACCCGCATCAGAAATTTAACAATCAGACCGAACGTGGTTATATGCTCCTCGATATCACTGAGCAGGCGTTTCAATGTGAATGGTATTACACGGACACCTTAAAAAAACGAGATGATAGCGTAAAATTTGCAAAAAGCTTGCTTACTAAAACACAGACTAACCACTTGATTGACGGCAGTCAATCGCGCCCGCTTACTAACGTCGCTGCCCTATCTGATGCTAACAAATCTATGGCAGTGAAAAAGTCTACCGTTTTAAGTGGCGCTTAGCACAATATGCTCCGCACAGTATTTTGCATACTTAAGGTAAAAAAATAGTAGCCAAAAAAAAGGGTGAGTCATATGATTTACCCTTTTTTATTACTCATTTAGCTAATGGGATTTATGAAATACTGACGTACTTATGATTAGTCAATTTATAACTCATTGCTAGGCGTTGGACGAACGGGCAAAGACGCGGTCGATGGCAATATTTTACTGCGATGAAAATACTTAGATGAGCCGTCGATTATCTTATTTACTTCTTTGACCAAAGCATGGATGACATCATCATAAACGCCATGATATAACTCGGTCTCAAACGCTGTAAAAGGATGCTTACGCGATGCCGAACTGACTTCTGTCACGCCCTGCTTACTATAAAAAATGTCGACGCGGCCATCACTATTTAACACACAATTCAACTCTCCGCCTTCAAGCGCCATCTCGATACGCTCAGGCATAAAAATATAATCATCCACATCCATGAGCTTTTTTTCTACTTCTCTCTTAAAAAAAGATTTGATATCAAACATACATACACCCTTTGTCTTAAAATTTTAAAAACCTTTAGCACGTCTATTCTTATGGTCTTTATGGTATGCGTCTCGCATATTTACTTATGATAAATCGTGCTTTATTAACTTATCCTATAAGGTGTACGGATACTTTTTAAGACAGAATATGTAAAACTGCGTTTGATGTTGGTAAAAAAAAGACGCCGTCTAAGCGTCCCTTCTTTTTTGGTAAATCCAATCATACGATTGTGCGTAATTACACCCAGCCTTTTTCACGAAATAACTGTAACGTCTTAATAACGACTGTCATCTCTTCGGGTGTGCCAAGTGTGATGCGGTTAAAACCTGGTATCGAAGGGAACTCGCGACCAACGGCAATACCATGTTCGAGCATACGATCGATATAGGTTTGTACATCGCCATTGACTTCATGGAAAATAAAGTTGGTTTGCGAGGGTAAATAACGCAGCCCCAGCTCATCGAGCGCTGTCTCCATTATTTTTCTTGATTGATTGGTGGTTTGTAAGCTATGCGCCAAAAACGCCTCGTCTTCTAGCGTTGCTATTGCTGCTACCGCACCTAACATGTTGATATTATCGGTAGACATCAAAGACCCGATTTCTGCAATCATCGACGGATTGGCAATCGCATAACCGACGCGCAAGCCTGCTAGCCCAAATAATTTTGAGAAAGTGCGCACGACAATCAAGTTATCTGATAGCCCCTCTTTTATCCATTCAACGCCGCTCACAAAACTTGGATCGGTGATATAGCCAAAGTAGGCTTCATCCACTAAGAAATAGTGGTTTTTTGGCGCATTTTTTATCCACGCTTTGAGTGTATCCGTTTCGGTAATGATAGCGGTTGGATTATTAGGATTGCACAAATAAAAAAGACTGATACCGTCAAATTGAGCAGCCGCTTTTTGTAGATTATCAAAGTCTAAATCATAGTCATCGCGCGTTAATGGCACTTTGACTACTGGAATATCTAATGAGCGTGCATACAGCTCTGCACAGCCGAAAGTTGGGTCTGGAATAATTAGCTGAAACCTTGTATCTGTTTTTAATGCTTTGTCATGCAGCATTTGCACCACTGCTCTGATACTCTCAATTGAGCCATTGCCCAATAAAACCTGATTTTCAGGTACGCCGTTGAGAGCCGCTACTTTACTCTGCAGCGTAACGCGATGTTTATCAGGATAGCGAGCAGCGCCAGCTAAAGCATTAGTGATGGCTTCTTTGGCAGCGTCCGACATGCCTAAAGAGTTTTCATTAAAGTCTAACTTGAGTAATTTATGACTGTTGTTATCGATATTATTATGCATGATAGGTAATCCGCCTACGTCGTCCGTGAGTGATATAGCGCATGCCGCTGCGTCATATCATCTTAAGTGGCATTTATCATAATTACAAGTTATCTAATAGCAAATTATTAGTTATTAATGCATACAAGGACAAGCTTTTTTGAGTCTCATTGTTAAATAAAAAAAGGTGAGCTGCAGCCTATGCAACTCACCTTTCTACGTCTACATTCAGTCGGAATTAAACCATTAAATCAAATGCGCTTTTAATTCCAATACTTTATCACGCGTTTTTGCCGCTTCTTCAAACTTCAAATCTCGTGACATTTGCTGCATTTGTTTCTCAAGGCGTTTGATTTCTTTGGCCAGTAAATCAGGACTGCGCAAAATGCTGATATCGACATCAGGCAAATTGCTTTTCACAGGAATCACTTGATTGTCATTGACATCAAGGTTTTCACCCGTGTCAATTTTATCGGTAATACTACGGCGCGCGCCTTTTGGCGTAATATTGTGCTCAAGATTAAAGGCGACTTGTTTTTCGCGGCGACGGTCAGTCTCCTCTATCGCTTTTTCCATACTCGGTGTAATGCGGTCGGCGTACAAAATCGCTTTACCGTTTAAGTGACGGGCAGCACGGCCAATAGTCTGAATCAGCGAGCGCTCAGAACGCAAAAAGCCCTCTTTATCAGCATCAAATATCGCCACTAATGACACCTCTGGCATATCAAGCCCTTCACGCAACAGGTTAATACCGACCAACACATCATGAACGCCTGTCCGCAGCTCATGAATGATCTGCATGCGCTCAACCGTATCGATATCTGAATGCAGATAAGCGACTTTGACATCGTATTCTTTAAGGTAACTGGTCAAATCTTCTGCCATTCGCTTAGTTAATGTTGTGATAAGCACGCGCTCGTCAAGCTCACGGCGTTTGGTAATCTCCGATAACACATCATCAACCTGCGTCAATACCGGACGAATCTCAATCTCAGGGTCAATCAAGCCGGTTGGACGCACAACTTGCTCGACCACCTGCTCGCTATGCTCAAGCTCATACTGTGCTGGCGTTGCGCTAACATAAATGGTCTTTGGCTTGATACGCTCCCACTCTTCAAACTTCATCGGGCGATTATTCATGGCACTTGGCAGACGAAAACCATAATTAACGAGGTTTTCTTTACGTGACCTATCGCCTTTATACATCGCCCCAATTTGCGAAACCGTCACGTGCGATTCATCGATAAATAACAGCGCATCTTCTGGAATATAATCAAACAAAGTTGGCGGCGCTTCCCCTGACGGACGACCAGACAGATGCTGCGAGTAGTTTTCGATACCATTACAGTAGCCGAGCTGCTGAATCATTTCAAGGTCATACTGGGTACGCTCTTTTAGACGCTGCGCTTCAACCAATTTATTATTGTCGCGAAAATACTCTAAGCGCGGCTCAAGCTCAGCACGAATGGTATGACTTGCCGCTTCCAATTTATTGCGCGGGGTCACATAATGCGATTTCGGATAAATGGTAATACGCGGCACACTTCGGACGGTTTTGCCGGTTAACGGGTCAAACCAAGTAATTTTCTCCACTTCATCATCAAATAAATGCACGCGCACCGCTAGCTGCTCAGATTCCGCAGGATAAATATCTAATAGCTCACCGCGCAAGCGATAGGTACCACGGCCAAAATCTAACTCATTACGGTTATATTGCATTTCAACCAAACGTTTAATAGTAGCAGTACGATCGATTTTGTCGCCGACGACGACATGCAAGAGCATTTTTAGATAACTTTCTGGATCGCCCAAACCATAAATGCAGGAGACCGAAGCCACAATAATCGCATCACGGCGCTCAAGCAGCGCCCGCGTCGCTGATAGGCGCATTTGGTCAATATGGTCGTTGATGGCACTGTCTTTTTCGATAAAGGTATCACTCGCCGCAACATAGGCTTCCGGCTGATAATAATCGTAATAACTGACAAAATACTCAACCGCATTATTTGGAAAGAACGCTTTAAATTCGCCATAAAGCTGGGCGGCAAGGGTTTTATTGTGCGCCATAATAATGGTTGGACGTTGGCATTCAGCGATGACCTTTGCCATGGTATAAGTCTTACCAGAACCGGTCACACCGAGTAATAATTGCTCATCCATGCCTGATTTGATGCCTTTGACCAACTTTTCGATTGCTTGTGGTTGATCGCCTGCCGGCTCAAAGTCGGTGACCATCTCAAAGGCGCGGCTTGATATTTGCGTACCAGACGCGTTGACACCACTGATTTCAGCTTCGCCTTGCAGCTGAGTGGCCAATTGGTTTAACTGACGCGACGAGCGCGGTTCAGGCATTCGCATAATGGCTTTCTTCCTGACATTTATAAAAGGTTATAAGAATTTGGATTTATAACAATGTGGGGTCTAAAGCTCAGTTTTTAAAGGATAATCGTGAGTTTCATTTCCTATTTACACACATAATTAACAGCTAAAATTTGCGCTACATTGGTGGTAATTTTAAAACGACTACTATTCATTTAATGTCTATTATTTATAGGAAAGGCACAGAATGGCAGCTAAATTTACAAAGCTTTTCACGATTAACAAAGTCATTACACGACCACTTAATAAAGCCTAAAACCTAGGGGTTCAATCGCGCTCATAAATTGCTACTATGGGCACTGAATTAATGAACAAGCAGTATTAAGAAGCGATAAATACAAGCAACAACACGCTTAAAAATTAATCCAACAACTAATAAAAACTTAAAATAATGGAGTAAATTATGAGAGAACGTTACGCAAGTGGTATTGATGATAAAACCGCTGAAAAAATGGTTGAACTGTTAAACGCTAACTTAGCCAATCTGATTGACCTAAGTATGGACAGTAAGCAGTGCCATTGGAACTTACAAGGTACTGGCTTTATTGGCGTACATCAATTGTTAGATGAGACTTATGAGCGTTTGACTGAAGCATTTGATACAGTTGCCGAACGTATCGTTATTCTTGGCGGTAAAGCCAACGGTATCTCTAAGCGTGTGGTCGAAGACTCTATCTTAGAGACTTATCCAACTGATATCACAGAAGTTGATGAGCACGTACGCGAGCTTACCAATCGTTATAAAACCATTGCCGCTTCACTGCGTGAAGGTATTGATACCGCGGGCGACGCAGGCGATGAAGATACGGCAGATTTATTGACCGAAGTAAGCCGTATTGTCGATAAAGATGCTTGGTTCATCGGTGCTAATGCCCCCAAGAAAAAATAACAATGACTGAATAAATCTATAAATGGTATTCAGATAAGTATAAAAAAAGGTCACTTTTATAGTGACCTTTTTTTATCTCTAAAACCTTATATTTATAAATTGCTGTTATAGTCAAAACATCCTAAAAACGCGACGGTATGGCTGATATAAATTTTTTGGTGGTGTTCTAAAAAGTATGCTGGCGATAAAAGCCAATAAGAAATCTATGCGAAGTTCTCTGATTCTATAGGGCTTTCAAGACTTCAAAAATTATTCAAATTTTAATCAGCATACTTTTTGACACACCACCAATTTTTTATAGACTCTGTCTGCGAAGGCACAGCAAGCAAGCAAGAAAAATTGATTTTAAAGACGGGTATTAAAACGGGTTAGAATTAGACTAAAAAATAATGACTTTAAAATACGCCTTTAATAATCTGCTTCATTTGCGGCAATAGCTCGCTTAATTGCGCTTCAGTCTCGCTGGTATCTTCAGGCAAGGATTGCTGTAAAAAAGCCGCGGTAATTTGTGGCTGCTTGGCAAGGATACTTTGCCCTACCGCCGTATCGTAGAATTTAATCTGGGCATCGACTTCAGCCTGCGTATAGTAAGTCTTAGCGGCACTGATATAAGCTTGCGTCAAAGTTTGTGCGTCGGCTGCATTGCCGATACCCTCAG
This sequence comes from Psychrobacter communis, assembly GCF_014836505.1. Lineage (NCBI taxonomy): Bacteria > Pseudomonadati > Pseudomonadota > Gammaproteobacteria > Moraxellales > Moraxellaceae > Psychrobacter > Psychrobacter communis. The sequence goes on along the minus strand of NZ_JACSQR010000006.1, from coordinate 50,758 downwards.
TCATAATCTTCGTATATTGACCTAACACGCTCTGAATTTGCTCTTGTAGCTCGCGTTGGCGCTTATTTAACTGTTGGTCACTGGCGCGCTGATTACTACTTTGATTCTGGTTTTTGGTTTGCGTATTAATGGCATCGATGGCCGCTTGTTGGCCATTGACGATAGACTGAATCTGCGCGTCGATATGCATCACTTGCATCAGTTTAATGATAGACACATCAGTTGGTGCTTGATTGTTCATTTGCTGCTTGGCAATATTATTGGTGCCCTTACTAACCCTATTTGGCTCACTATGGACAATCAATTCTGCATTAGCATTGACGATAGGTGCTGATAGCAGCGTTGTCACCACCAAAGTAAGTAATGGATTGATGCTAGTAGGACGCCGACTGGTATTTTTTTTGGAAGATTTTAGGTAATTTTTCATATAAGACTCTTATTATTATAGGTGACGATTATTTATTATTTGGCAAGATTTATTAAGCACACTGCTCATCCGGTAAACGTAAAACCTCAGCATCGGGAACAGATAATGTCAAAATCGCTTCTTGAAATAATGGATTGGCACGGAATTGGTTTTCAATATCTTCAAATTTTTGCGCGATTTGCTGTTCTTGTTGATTACCGGCGATATCGACCGCTGCCACCATAAAGATTTTTTTGGGTCCGACCCACTCTAAGTGTAAATAAGAGACGCTGTCGATATCAGGATGGTTCAATAGTTCCGTTAAGATATAGCAATGGGTCTTTTCTGAGACTTTATAGCCAACCAAAAAATCACGATTGCGATTGATTAAAAAGATGGCAACCATACCCAATAATATGCCAACGATAATAGAACCAAGGGCATCCCAGAACGGCTCACCCGTATAGGCATGCATGCCCATCGCTGCTGCTGCGACCACTAAACCGATAACCGCTGCCAAATCCTCAAAAAACACCCCGCGCAACGTTGGGTTTGAAGTATTCACCACATAACCTAACGCACTGACATTGATAGCCTGACCATGCTTTTTACTTTGTAAATACGCCTGCACTAGAGAAAAACCTTCGAGCACAAAGGCCACTGCCAAAATAATAAAGCCAATGGTGTAATTGGTTTCTGTTTCAGGCGCATTCCACTCGGTGATACCGGTATAGATGGAAACAATCGAGCCTGCCATAAAAACGCCAAAAGCGGCAATCATAGACCATACGTATGACTCTTTACCATAGCCTAACGGGTGACTGTTATCGGCAGGTTTGACCGCCTTTTTCTCCGCCACGATGAGTAGAGTGCCATTACCTGCATCTGCCCACGAATGCGCTGATTCAGCAATCATAGAAGCAGAGCCAGTCATAAATGCCGCAACGGTTTTGGCAATGGCAATAATAACATTCGCTCCTACGGCAATGAGCACAGTAACCAGCGACGAGGATTTCTCGTCTTCCTGCTTCTTGTCCTCCTGAACGTTTTCGGGGCTCGTGACGTTAGTAAAATTGAGGTTAGGATTAATATCGTCTTTAGAATTGCTCGTATCTTTGTTCAGATTGGCAATAGAACGCGCACTGCCAGCACCGCGGGTACGAACGGCTTGCGGTGCTGGCTGATCTTTGGAAGGAATGTTTGATGATTCAGTGTTTTTTGAACTCATATGAGGCTCAATAAATGGTTAATATAATGAAGTTAAATAGCCATCAAAAAAGTTAAGCCATGAGCGCTAACTATTTTTAACTGCCTTATTTATCATTAAATTTAACCAAATAGCCGCTACTGGTCAGTAAGGTTTTCGTGAGACTTTGTTTAAGTATTGATGATTTTGCTAGGTAAAATGCGCCTTATTTGGCATTGCTATGCTGAGCAAGCTCGCCAATCATATCATTGTTGTTGCCGCTTTTATCCGTCATCTTATCAGCGCCCAGACTTTCGCCAATCATTTGATTGATGTCGCAGCTCGGGCGATGCGAGCTTTGCATGCGTAGCTCTTTACGCGCCAAGCCTGCGTCAAAACGGCACTGCTGCATGGCATTTTTAATCTCAAGCGCAGGCACAGGCGTCGGTTTACCGTTATCATCAATCGCCACCATAGTAAAATAGCAGCTATTGGTATGACGAATCGTACGGGCGCGAACGTCCTCCGCTTCAACCCGAATCCCCACTTCCATAGACGTTCTACCGACATAATTGATACTAGCGGCAAAAGTAACCAACTCGCCCACATAGATAGGCTCGCGGAACATCACTTGATCGACTGATAGCGTCACGACATAGCTACCACTGTAGCGACTGGCGCAAGCATAAGCGACTTGGTCAAGCATCTTGAGCAAATCACCCCCATGGACGTTGCCGATGAAATTGGCCATATCTGGCGTCATCAGCACCGACATATACAATTCATGATTTAAAGGGGCGCTTTTAGCAGTAGAGCTGGTGTTATATTGCGACATAATATTCCTTGCTGTTATCGTAAAACCTGTCTATTTTAAATATCCGTTATACAGTAGCCTCTGCTAAATCGCAAATAAAGACAGTTAGAGTGAGTGTAGGAGATATTTTTTATTTATATGGCTAGGGCTATTTATGCTTACTTTAACCCTGTCTTTGCGCTAAAAACCTTGTAAATGCTTTTATCTACCACGTAAAAACGCAATCTTTTTAAAATCTGCAAAAAAAAGCTTGACGTATTTTTTATCTTTGCTAGAATACGCCCCACTTAGCAATAACTCATTAGAGACTTTCTAAGCTTGCCGTAAGTCATAAAAGCCTTACCGCTTATTCTCCAATAGCTCAGTTGGTAGAGCAACGGACTGTTAATCCGTGTGTCCCTGGTTCGAGCCCAGGTTGGAGAGCCATATTTTAGTTGTAAATCTTTTGAATCATTTTTGATTCGATTATGGCATTTGCCAAGACCCTCATCACTTTGATGGGGGTTTTTTTATGGCTGGTGTTTTATTTCATAAGCCTATAAATAGCAAAAACCTTTCTCTTTTCTTCTTCTATTACCAGTCTTGCAGTGCTTGGTTAATCCACAAAATAAAATCTACAAATAAAGTCAGCTTAGCTTTTATCATCGCCCTCAGTTATTGACTTATCGACCTTATATTAAACCTGCTATATTGTTGGCCAACGATAAATTCATAAATAACATTGACCCTTTAAAGCTTTATCGCTACATTGGATAAAGCTCTTATTTATGTGAAAAAACTATTAGGGATAGCGCCATGACTATAGGTATTATTAAGCCGACGTTACTGAGTATTGGACTGATGAGCATGATTGGTTGTACTGCCCTGCAAACCACCGCAAAACAGCCAAATGCAGAACAAACAAGCGATTCAGCAACGGTTTATTACAATGGCGATATCATTACCATGGAAGGTGAGCAACCGCAGATGGTCGAAGCTTTGGTCACGCAGGCTGGCAAGATTGCTTATGTTGGCAATTTAAATAAGGCGCAATCAAAATATAAAAATGCCGCTCAAGTGAATTTAAACAGCAAAACCTTGCTACCGGGTTTTATCGATCCGCACAGTCACTTTGATATGGTGTCAAACACCATGGGCCAGGCAAATTTGAACCCACCGCCAGTTGGCAAGATAGATAGTATGGATAAATTACTACAAGCCTTAAAAGACTATAAAAAGGACAATAACATCGCCGATGATGAATGGATCTATGGTTGGGGTTATGATGAGAGTCAATTAAAAGAAGGTCGTCATCCAACCAAAGCAGATATCGATAAAGTATTGCCTAATAACCCTGTATATCTGCAACACACCAGCGGTCATATGGGTGTCGCCAATAGCAAAGCCTTGGCAGCCCTGAACATTACCGCAGATACTAAAAACCCAGAAGGTGGTAATATTGCACGGGTTAAAGGTTCTAGCGAACCAAATGGTCTCGTCCAAGAAACCGCTATGTATCCATTTATGCGGCGAATGCTAGAGGTATTAGAGCCCAATCAAGCCAAATTCTTTGAGCAAACCCAAGATTATTATGCCAAAAATGGTCTGACTACCGCCCACAACGGTTCAACAGCTCGTAATACTATTCAGTTTTTCCAAAAACAAGCCGATGCTGGCAAGCTGAAAATCGACTTAGTCGCATTAGCAGGTAGCAGTGATTTAGATGAAAACTTAGCGGACAAAGACTTTGTTTGGAAGACCTATCAAAACGGTTTTAAAGTTCAAGGAACTAAAATCATAGCCGATGGCTCGCCGCAAGGTAAAACAGCTTATTTCAGTCAACCTTATTTGACGCCAGTGCCAGACTGCAAAAAAGACTGCCGCGGTTTGCCGAGTATCAGCCAAGATGCGCTCAATGAGATGTTTGCCAAGGCTTATAAGCACGATAACCAGTTGTTTATCCATAATAATGGCGATGGCGCGACAGATATGATTATTAAAGCCCACGAATATGCGGTCAAAAAGACCGGGCAAGCCGCTGATAAAGATCGCCGTACGGTGCCTATTCATGCTCAGTTTGCGCGCCCCGATCAGCTAGAAGCCTTTAAAAAATATAAGATGTTACCGTCATTTTTTACCAATCATGCCTATTTTTGGGGTGATGTGCATGTGCAGAATTTAGGCAAAAAACGCGCTGATTTTTTAAGTCCGATAGCGACAGCGGATAAAATGGGGTTAAAATACACCAACCATTCTGACGACACTGTGACACCTGTCGACCCGTTATTTACCGTTTGGTCAGCGGTTAATCGCACCTCGCGCTCAGGCAAGATTATCGGCGCCAATGAACGCGCAACCCCTTATCAAGCGCTCAAAGCCATCACGACCAATGCCGCTTATGAGTATTATGAGGAAAATAGCAAAGGTACCTTAACCAAAGGTAAGCTCGCTGATTTGGTTATATTAGATGCCAATCCATTGACGGTAAGTGCAGATAAGCTTAAAGATATTCATGTGGTCACTACCATTAAAGAAGGTAAAATAATCTATCAGCGCCCGACGAAGTAAAACTATAATGACAGCATACTAAGAAAAATTTTAATGCTTTATAGTCAAATTCCTATAATTTTGACTATAAAGTTTTTTCTGTCTCTTTTATATCAATATTAGGATTCGTTTATGAGTAACACCGAGCAAATTACCTCCTCTGACAACACCCATTATCTGCACCATACTTTTTTTGAGCCAAGCGATAATACCACGCCGATTACTGCTACCCTACTGATCGTGCATGGCATGGCCGAGCACAGTGGCCGCTATGCAGAGTTTGCGCAGTTTTTGGCAGATCATGGTATTGCGGTCGCCACTTATGATCAGCTGGGTCATGGGCAGACGGTCAAATCAGCCAATGATTTGGGTTTTTTTGCTGAAGAACATCCGGTGCAGTCGTTATTAAAAGACGTTATTATCATGGCGGACAGCTTGAAGGTGCGCCATCCTAATGTGCCGCATTTCGTTATGGGTCATTCGATGGGCTCGTTTATCGTGCGCAATGTCCTCAAACATCACGCCCAGAACTTTACTGGTGCCATCTTAATGGGTACCGCTGATGCCAATCCATTGACCAAAGTGCTATTACCCATTAATAAAGTACTGGCAAAAGTGGCGCCTAAAAAACCAAACCCAGTCTTTGCCAATGTGATGAATAAAGTACTCAATAGTAAGCTTGATAATCGTATTTCTTCTTCAGAATTTGCTTGGCTTAATGAAGACCCTCAAGCTATCGAAGCTTATGAAGCCGATCCATTGACGGGCTTTGACTTTACCAACAATGGGTTTTTAACCTTGTTTAGCTTAATGGAAGCGGGTCTCAATAAAAACTGGGCAACGACCATTGCCAAAGATTTTCCAATGTTACTGGTCAGTGGCGAGAACGATCCGATCGGCGATATGGGTAAAGGTATTCGCAAAATTGCCAGCCGTTTAGAAAAACAGAACTTTAGCAATATCACGCTACAGCTCTACCCGCACATGCGCCATGAGCCGATTCATGAACAAAATAAACAGCAAGTTTATCAAGATATTGTAGACTGGATAAATAGCAATACTGCTGCCTAGTAACAAAATGCTTGGTAACAACATGCTTAGTAACAAAATGCTTGATTAATTTAAACGACCACTTTTATTATCTTTTTTACCCTTCACCAACTTTAGGAATATTTATGACATTGCAACAAACCATCGAGCAAGCCTTTGAAAATCGTAACGATTATAGCCCAGCAACCATGCCACAAGACATACGCGACGCTATCAACGCAGTGCTTGAACAATTAGACAACGGTAGCTTGCGTGTTGCTGAGAAAAAAGATGGCGAATGGGTGGTCAATCAATGGGCTAAAAAAGCGGTATTATTATCATTTCGTTTAAACGATAACTATGTCCAGGCGGCGGGCGAACACGTGCAGTTTTATGACAAAGTGCCGACGAAGTTTGCTGACTGGACTCAAGAGCAGTTTAAAGCAGCTGGCGTACGCGTGGTACCGCCAGCGGTTGCTCGTAAAGGCTCATACATCGCAGCAGGTGCCGTCTTGATGCCATCGTATGTCAACATTGGCGCTTATGTCGACCAAGGCGCGATGGTAGATACGTGGGCGACGGTTGGTTCGTGCGCCCAAATCGGTAAAAACGTGCATCTATCAGGCGGCGTCGGTATCGGCGGTGTCTTAGAGCCGCTGCAAGCCAGTCCAACGATTATCGAAGACAATTGCTTTATCGGCGCGCGCTCTGAAATCGTTGAAGGCGTGATAGTAGAAGAAGGCTCAGTAATTTCTATGGGCGTGTTTATCGGGCAATCAACGCGCATTTATGACCGTGAAACGGGCGAGATTCATCGCGGCCGTGTACCAGCAGGCTCAGTCGTTGTACCCGGTAGCTTGCCATCAGAAGACGGTACGCACAGTTTGTACGCTGCTATCATCGTGAAGAAAGTCGATGCGCAAACCCGAGCCAAAACCTCGGTCAATGAGTTATTACGTTTGGCCTAGCTTTTCGGTGATTAAGCTTTAGTTATGACGTTAATTTTTTATCAAAAAAGATGCTGAGGTTGACTCCAGCATCTTTTTTAATGCCTTATGGCAGTTTAATGCAAAACTTTACGTTATAATCTTCGTCTCATTTGAATACCAACATTTTTAGAGTTAGTCAGATTATTGACGCTTTTTTCATTTAATAAATGCTTGATAGCATTATCAATCCCTAACTGTATTTGACATATTATGAGTGAGTTATCTTTACGCACCTCGGCAATTCCTGTCACTGATCCCGAAGCAGGGCTACGTTTGACCGAGATTTTTTATTCCTTGCAAGGTGAAGCGCTAACCTCAGGCTTGCCGACGATATTTGTACGCTTGACTGGCTGTCCGCTACGCTGCGTCTATTGTGATACCGAATACGCCTTTAGTGGCGGTGAGCGGCAATCGTTAGAAGCCATTATCGCAACAATCAAAAGCTATCCGTGTCAGCGTATCTGCTTGACTGGTGGCGAGCCATTAGCGCAGCCAAATGCCATTGAATTGATGCAACGTTTATTAAATGACGGTTATGAGATTTCACTTGAAACCGCAGGCGCGCTGACGGTAAAAAATGTACCGCCTGCGGTCAGCAAAGTGATGGATCTGAAAACGCCAAGCTCAGGTGAAGTCGATAAAAACCTTTGGTCAAACCTTAACTATCTCACCCAGCACGACCAAATCAAATTTGTCATTATGAACCGCAATGATTATGAGTGGGCAAAGGCAACACTGTTTGAGCATCAACTTGATAAATTGGTCGGTACGGTTTGGTTTTCACCAATGTTTACTGTCGCAGAAGAAGTCGTTGCTAGTGAAGCATTGAGCAGCCCCGATGTGCCAGTATTGGCGCGTGAGTTAGCTGAATGGATACTGGCTGATGCCTTGCCTGTACGTTTTCAACTACAACTGCATAAGATTATTTGGGCCGATGCTAAAGGTAAATAATGGAATGAGCTTTGCGCAAATTGGGCAAATCAATAGTTCAGATAAATAAGCAATCCAAACTCCAAACTAAACATCCTCTAAATATAGTCAAGGAATTTTAGAATCGCTACAAGGCGACCGACCGCAGATAGTACATTGAGTACATCTAGGGCGGGTAACACCGTAGCGGTTTAAAAGTGCTCTGACTATAGCTAACCTGCCGACTGCAAGGACGCATACATGGTCAAACTGATTTTATTGGGCTTACTGGCGGGGGCGTTCTTTAGCTCGACATTTATTTTAAATGAGCTGATGAGTAATGCTGGCGGCCATTGGTTTTGGTCAGCGAGCCTACGTTATGTCTTTATGTGGCTGATTATCAGCGCCGTTATTATCCTGCAACATGGCTTTGGACGTATTCGAGCGCTTGCGAGCATTTTTCTTCAGCACTGGCGCTTTTGGTGTCTTACCGGCAGTATTGGCTTTGGGGTATTTTATACCGGTATTTGCTATGCGGGCGACCACGTGGCAGGCTGGGTCGTTGCTGCTACCTTTATGTTTACGGTGGTAACCAGTTTGCTCGTACTATTGGCATTCGGACAAAGGTTTGATAAGAAATTTATTATTTATGCCTTTTTGGTGTTTATCGGGGTGGTATTGGTCAACGTCAGCGAAGGTTTGCGCGCCTCTGCCCTCGCCGATATTGATAGCGCACCGATGGCAGAAATGCTGCTTTACGGTGCCCTACCTGCGCTAATCGCGGCTTTTAGTTACCCAATCGGCAATCAACTGGTCTGGCAAGTCTCACACAACTCGCGCAAACACCATCCCCATAAAGATAAGGCTAAAACGCAACAAGCAAAAGAAGCAAATAAACCCAATCGCGAACAAAGTTATCACGAGAATGCTAACCAACCGCTTGTCTCAGAAGCTTTCGATTTGTCTGCTGTCATGTCTAGCACTTCGGATAACAACGCTACCTTAAAAACCCCCTCTAGCATCGAAGTCATACCCTCTTCGCCTCTACAAAACCTCATTGCCCGCATTCCTACTATCGAGACGAGCTTATTACAAAATGCCTTTAATAAAGTCTGGCTAATGACCTTGGGTAGTTTTCCATTTTGGCTGGTTTTAGGCGCTTTTATCCAGCCTGAACCACCTGCAACCACCCAGTTATTTAATACCTTGCTAGTAGCATTACTGGCTGGAGTAGCGGCGACAAGCATATTTTTTTATGCACGTGAGCAAGCGGTGACTTCAAGCGAAGTCGCAGGCGTTGACTCGACCCAAGCCAGCGAGGTAATCTTTGCTTTGATTGGTGGTATACTATTGTTGGATAATGCCATACCATCAGCAATGGGATTGGTCGGTATTGGGCTAATTATTCTAGGACTGATTTTATTTGCAAAAGACGGTTGAGGCTAAAATAAGTCATGATGAATCACTTTATTTTCCCCGATGTTTTGCTGTATTTATTAGATATGGTAGGCGTCATTGCTTGTGCCATTGCCGGCACTTTGCTGGCGCAGCATAAAGGCTTTGATATTGCGGGCTGTATTTTGGTTTCTATGGTCAATGCCATTGGCGGTGGTACATTGCGCGATATGGCGCTCGATCGTCATCCGCTATTTTGGATGACTGACCTCAACTATGTCATTGTCATTACTATTACCTCGCTTATTCTACAAATTTTCTTTCATCTGTATCATAAGATTGATAAAGCCCTCAAATTCTTTGACGCGATTGGTCTAGCGGCTTTTAGTGTCATTGGTTTTAAAGTGGCGTTGGCGCAAGATATATCGCCGGTTATTGCGGTTATGATGGGAGTTTGGACGGCGATTATCGGTGGTTTATTGCGTGATATTATCTGTAATGAAATACCACTGCTGCTACAGCGTGAGATTTATATCACCGCTAGTATTGCAGGATCCTTGAGCTATTTGGCGCTTGATTACTGGGGCGTTGATGCGGTTGCCAATGAATTTATGATGTTATTTATCATCTTTGCCGTGCGTATGCTGGCGCTTAAATTCGATTGGCACCTGCCCTCTATTCGTTTGGTCGATTAACTCTTCGTTTTACCGCTTAACCTCATGGGCAAAAAATACCAGTGCTTTGATATTGATGTTTTAATATAAGGGATTTAATGAGAAAAATGCATGCTCACCATCGCTTTAGATTATGAATTGATGACTACTTTTGACCCGCGTTCACTCATTTATCTGTTTGATATGATTGGGATTGTCGCTTGTAGTATTTCGGGAACGATATTGGCCAAGCATAAGAACTTTGATGTCTTTGGCTGCTTATTGGTATCGATTGTGACTGCCATCGGCGGCGGTACGGTGCGCGATGTCATTTTGGATCGTCATCCACTGTTTTGGATGGTGGATATGAGTTATTTGACGCTTATTACTATTTCGTCATTGGTGATGCAGGTATTCTTTCACCCTAACTCTAGGCGCGTTGATAAATTTCTCAAGCTCTCCGACACTATTGGCCTATCAGCTTTTACCTTAATCGGTATTAAGGTTGCTGATAGTATGGGTGCCAATGTGCCAGTGGCATTATTACTCGGGGTGATTACGATTATTGTCGGCGGTATCATCCGCGATATGATTTGTAATGAGATTCCGTTGGTGCTACAGCAAGAGATTTATATTAGTGCGTCTTTAACGGGCGGCATTCTTTATTTTGCCCTGCACAATCTTGGCGTAAGCGCTTGGATTGCCGATATCTCAGCAATGGCGACGATTTTTACTTTGCGGATGCTTGCCATTCGTTATGACTGGCAATTTCCAACCATTGAATGGAAATATTAAAGTATTCAAGCCTAGCAACTACTCGCTTTCCTCTACTGTCTCTTTTACCAGCGTCAAATCTTTGACCATCAACTGCAAGCTTTGTTTACCGTTCCACTCGTTAATGTCTAGCTGAAATAATACATGCACTTTTTCGGCGCGGTAATCCCAAGCACTACTATCAAAATTAAATTGGATTGCTTCAATTGGATATTGCACCTCAGGATAACGTAACGACAATTTAAGATGTTTGTCTTTTAATATCTTAAAGCTCAATACCTCAAATACGCCGTCAAATATCGGCGGCGCAAAGCCATGACCCCATATACTGGCATTCGCTAGATGCTCTGCAAAGTACAAGCTAAAGTCAGCCGCTTGCAAGGGTCCGTCGGTAAATTTCTGCTCGGCAAAGACTTCCTCATCCATCTGCGCCATCACTTCGTTAAACGCGGTTACGAAGCCATCGAAATGACGCCGTTTAATGGTTAAACCTGCCGCCATAGCATGACCACCAAAGTGGCTGATTAAATCAGGGTAACGTTCGGCCACTTGCTCAATCGCATCACGAATATGCACGCCTGCGATAGAGCGCGCCGAGCCTTTGATGGCATCGTCGTCACCCGTGCGTTCTGTATCCGCTGGCGCAAAAACGATACTGGGCAGATAGTGACTTTCTTTTAAACGACCAGCGACGATACCGATAACCCCTTGATGCCAATCGTCTTGATATAAAATGATGCTGCGGTTTTGATTATCAATAGCCGACTTTTCAGTTTTAGGCTGGATAAGAGTTTCATCGCTCTCGTCAGCATCATTCTTAGCATTAGAGTCAGCAGTAGCTAACGCTTGCACAATGCTATCTGCTTGCGCGCGCATCTCACCTTCGACATGACGGCGCGTACGATTAAGCTGCTCAAGCTCTTGAGCCAAACGCTGGGCGGTACTCCAGTCATCGGTCAATAAGCATTCGATACCGATGCGCATATTATCCATGCGCCCCGCAGCATTGATACGCGGACCTAAAACAAAACCAAAATCTTGCGCCTGTAATTGTTTTGGGTCGCGACCTGCTTGTTCAAGCAGTGCCAATATCCCAAGCGAGCAGCGACCTTGGCGAATGGCGTTTAGACCGTGATGCACTAAAATACGATTGTTTTTATCAAGTACACCCACATCGGCAATCGTCCCAAGCGCGACCAAATCTAAATATTGGCTGACTTGCACGCTAGACTTGCCTGCTTCGCGGCGCAGTTTCGCCAAGCGTCCGAGCACATAAAACGCCACGCCGACGCCAACCAAGGCTTTACTACTAAAGTTGCAATCAAGCTGATTGGGATTGACCACTGCTTCGGCGGGCGGTGTTTCTTTGGTGGTTAAGTGATGATCAGTAATAATGACAGTGATGCCATCAGCCTGCGCCCGCGCCACGCCGTCATGGCTTGAGATACCATTATCGACCGTCACAATCATGTCGGGCTTATAAGTTTTGATACCTAATTCAACAATCTCTGGCGTTAGACCATAGCCATATTTAAAACGGTCAGGTACTAAAAAATCAACCACCGCGCCCATCTTTGTCAGCGCGCGCATCATCAATGCGGTACTGGTTGCCCCATCGCAATCAAAATCACCGACGATTAATATACGCTGACCTTCGTCGATGGCGACATCTAACAAACGCACCGCTTCGGTGACGCCATGCAGCATTTCAGCAGGTAATAAACCAGACAGTCCTGTTTCAAGCTCATCAGGCGCAGTGATACCGCGACCGGCATAAAGCCTAGCAAGGGTAAATGATTGGGCGGCCAGTGGTTGCAACGCGGCGGGCAACTCGTCGATGCGAGTGCAGGTATAACGGGGGGTTAAATTTAGCATGGTGCTATTCTACTGACTTTGGCACATAGCCACAATGGGAATTTTTAGCACTATCGTCTAGGTTTGGCGATTGCCCAATTATACCTTATGGCGTAATTTATATGACGTATCATGTAGGAAAAATAAAGGTTACTGATGACGAATTTTTAAACTCTTGCTTGCCAACCTGCCCTTTATTTACAAAAACGGTGCAGAGAGCCTGCAATTTTCTGCATTTTGCTACAAAGCAATGATTGTATGGCGCTTATAAAGCCATAAAATGGTAAACATTCAAGATGAGTTATGCGAAGATGACTTATTTGAAAATTATAAGATACTCATCATTTTTGCCATATTTGCTTTTACTATATTAATGACTTTCTGTTTTTTAAACATTTTAAGGACGCGTTATGAAAACCACCCCAACCGCTGAAAAACTGCCTAATACCATCGACCCTAATTTAGACCTAGATAAAGTCAAAAAAGACTGCGAAAAATTGGTCAAAAAACGCGCCAAGCTTTCTGCTGGTGTCGCTATTGTACCTATTCCATTTTTTGATGTGGCAGTTGATGCCAGCATGCTGACCGTCCTGCTACCTGAGATCAGTGAGCGTTTTGGACTGATTGAAGGGCGTCAATCTGCCGTTGATTTAGAATCACGCGCCATCCATTGGCAAGCGCTAAAAGACCGTACGGTTGATTTTGCAGGACTAATGGCGACACGTGGTATCGTGAAAAAGACCGTCCAAGGTTTCGGTGGTCGTATTGCCGCCAAACAAGTGACTAAGTTCATTCCTTTAGGTGGACAAATGGTCGCCGCGACCATGGGCTATATGATTTTCAAAAAAATCGCCACCGACCATATCAATGAATGCTATAACTTGGCAAAAGACATTCAGCAAAAGCAGCATGGTAAAAATGTCTAATAGCATGCCATCATTGTTTAAAATCTAAGAAATTATCATTCGTAAAAAAACCCAGCTAAGATTACTTAGCTGGATTTTTTAATTTAAGGAACAGATTTTTTATATTAAACCAACATCGCATTTTATATAAAAATACTAACCGCCATTTTTGGCAATCCAATTTTGCATTTGCTCAATTTCAGCCTGCTGCGCGTCGATAACCGCTTGCGCCAGCTGACGCATTTCGGCATCTTTGCCATATTTTAGTTCTACTTCCGCCATATCAACGGCCCCCTTATGATGCGGTAACATACCGCGCGCAAACGCCATATCAGGTTTAGGGTTCGCGATACCCGCCATCATCTCATCGTGCATAGCATCCATCCCATCAGCGTAGGCTTGTTGCATGGCTTTGGTATCAGGCATGGCTTCAGCTGCATCAGGATGACTGGCCAGCCAGTTTTGCATCTGCTCAATCTCAGATTGTTGGGCGTCGATGATTTCTTGCGCTAGCTGACGCATCTCTTTATCCGTACCATATTTTAGCTGAATCTCCGCCATTTCAACCGCACCGACATGATGACCGAGCATCCCTTGGGCAAACGCGGCATCGGGATCGTTGTAATTCATCCCAACCATCATCGCATCGTGCATTTTTACCATCGAATCATTGTACGCTTTATGCGTCACCGACATGTGCTCAGTATCTGTGCTCATCGCTGCCATATCATGATTGGCGTGCGGGCTGGTTACTGTGTCGGTTGTCGTATCAGTGACGATTGCTTCTTCTGTAGCAGGCGCAGCGTTTTTATTAGCAGCCCCTTCATTTGCAGGCTGACAGGCGCTGATGAGCAAGGCAGCACTGATACTAGCACTAAGCAATGCTAGGCGTGAATGGTTAATAATTTTCATGGTGTATCCTTTATTTAAATAAAGCATAAAAATGGCAAATTAAGGAAAATTTGCCGAAAAAAAATAGCTAAATGACTGCGTTAAATACAGCCATTTAACTAAGAGCATTTATTAAAATATTTAGTGAATTCTTAACTTACCCTAGCGCTTTAAGAACTAAGGTCTTTAACTTCTAGGGTTTTTAAGCGTCTAAGCTAATGTATTTCTTTAATTTATTTAAGCTCTTCGATCAGCTCTTGCATTTCGCCAATTTCGCGCTCTTGCGCCTCGATGATATCATCGGCAAGTTTACGCACTCTCGGGTCGTCGATATCGGCGCGGGTACTGGTCAAGATAGCAATCGAATGGTGCGGTATCATCGCCTGCATCCAGTCAACTTGATCAACGGTCGCTTGGGATCTGACGCCCCAAAGACCGACGGCGAACATCACGATGCTCAGCCCGTAAATCATAAGATTGACTTTGGTTTTTTTGTACATATGGCTCATAAACGCCAACATGATGACCGACATAGCGGCGCCCATATATAGCGCCATATAAGCTCTGGTTTCGCTAAAATAAACGTGATCCCATTGATAAGTATTAAAATACATCATGATATACATGACGATGGTCGATGTTAAAATCATCAATGAAAATCTGATATACGGGTTCATTTTTTCTTCTTTTGAATGCTGCATAAGGTAGTCTCCCGCTACGTTGTTTATGTTTTTTTTATTAATTTATATTGCTTAGGCTATTTAAAGGCTAGCCAATGACTAAAAGGTTTTTCATTGTATTTATGAGCTTATAACCACTGCTTAGCAGACTCAACATCCGCGTATACTCGGTTTGTACTGTCTTTGTTTGCACGCATTGCTTTATATAGCGCAAATTAATCTTGTTGATTTTTATCCAAAAATGATAGCAGTATCAGCCTGACAATGAGATGACGCTAAGATGACAATGTTGTCATCTTAGCCATCTGGCATAGGCATAGCGCTGGCATTGCTCTATGATTGGAGGTTTGCAACTTGTATATGATGCAATCGCATAAAAATTATAAATAACGGGCACGATTACGCTATGAAAATACTATTGGTCGAAGATGAGCTGTCACTTGGTGATTATATTAAAAAAGGTTTGAGTGAAGCAGGCTTTATTGTTGAGCACCAAACCACAGGACTTGGTGGCTATCATGCTTTGATGACTGAGGATTTTAATGGGGTCATCATGGATGTGATGTTGCCTGATGTGAGTGGTTTTGAGTTGGTACGCAATTATCGGGCGGCGGGCAAACTGACGCCAGTGCTGTTTTTGACCGCGAAAGATGATTTAAGCGACCGCGTAAAAGGCATAGAAATCGGCGGCGATGATTATCTGACCAAGCCCTTTGCCTTTGCTGAATTATTGGTCAGAATCAAAAACCTATTGCGCCGCATCAATCAAACCGATTACGCCAACACAGTGCTACAAATTGCCGATTTAAAAATGGATATTGCTAAGCGTACCGTCACACGCGGCGAGCAGATTATTAAACTAACCGCTAAAGAATTTGCGCTACTACAATTTTTTCTTGAGCGCCAAGGTGAGGTGCTACCGCGCTCTGTGATTGCCTCGCAAGTCTGGGATATCAATTTTGATAGCGACACCAATGTGATCGACGTGGCGATACGGCGTTTGCGGATTAAAATCGATGACGATTTCGATACCAAGCTGATTCATACGGTGCGCGGCATGGGTTATCGGCTAGATATAGATGATGATGCCAATGACAGCGCCGATAATGTTACGATCATTAAATAGTATGACGCCGATTGCGACGGATGGTCGCCTATCTTTATTGTGGCGCACTATCCTGCTTTTAAGCTTGTGCGTCATCGTCACTCAGATATTTCTGTATGTCTGGATACAGCGCTCGGTTAATGACCATTTTGAACAAATGGATGCGGAGATTTTGACCCATGCGGCGTTTAATTTACGCCAGTATATGGATAGCAATAGCATAGTTGACACTAGTAACACTAAGAAAAAGCCACTTTCTCAGCAGACGCTCGCTTTACAGAACGCTAGTATCGACTATGAAGTCAAAACCGTGATTACCGATAATAACGGGCAAGTGCTTATCAGTGTGCCAACTGGTTTTATCAATCAGTCGAGTCATCATGGCGCGGTCAAAGCGTTGTGGCAAAAACATCACGAACAGCCGTTCGATCTAAAAATTAACGACCGCCATTATCGCGCTATTGTCATTCAGCACGCCAGCCGCTTAGCACTCATCGCCCTACCCGTCGATGTTCATCATCAGTATTTGGCGCAATTTAACCGTCAGCTGATTGTTATCTTAATCGCCATTACCTTTCTTTTAGTCTCTATCGCCGCTTTTAGTGTGCATTTAGGCTTTGCACCGCTTGCGACCATTCGGCAAAAAATGAGCCGTATCAATGCCGACCAGCTCGACGATAGAATTGTGATAGCGGATATGCCCAGTGAATTGCGAGCGCTTGCAGAATCCTATAATGCAATGATGGTTAAGCTCGCGCATAACTTTGAAACGTTGTCGCGCTTCTCAGACGATATCGCCCACGAGCTGCGCACGCCGCTTGCCACCCTCAGCACCCAAACCCAAGTCATGCTCAGCAAACCGCGAGCCAGCAATGAGTATATCGAGCAGCTGCATCATCAGCATGACACCTTAGCGCAACTATCGAGCCTCATTAACAACATGCTGCTACTGGCAAAAACGCAAAAAGGCTTGATTCATTCGCAGTTTAACCGCGTAGATAGCGATTTACTGCTGACTAAGATGATGGAGTATTATGAATGGATAGCCGAAGACCGCGCTATCACCTTTAAAAAAACAGGTGACTTTAAAACCATACTTGGCGATGCAAGCCTATTGCAAAGGTTGTTTGCTAACTTAATTGCCAATGCCGTTTATTATGCCGCCAGTGATAGTATTATTCATATTAATGGCAAAATTGTTACGGATAAGGTTGCAGAAAATAGGCAGGTTTTATCTTCATCAGGCATGCCAGCCTCATACCTGCAAATCTCCTTTACTAACCGTCTAACCGCCCCGATGACGCAAGCAGAGGTGGATAAATTATCAGAGCGTTTTTATCGCCATCATAAAACTCTATCAATGCATGCAGGGTCGGGCTTAGGTTTGTCAATTGTGCATGCGATTGTCAATGCCCACAATGGTAAAATAGCTATTACGGTAAAAGACGGCTATTACTTTGAGGTCAGTAACAAACTCCTTCTTGCTTAGCCACAAAAAAGCCCTGCCATTGCAGAGCTTCTTTTGCTTTTAATTGATTTTACTATTTTTACCTTTTAATGTACGGTGTTGGTTGGTAAGTTATCTGAATTTACAGGGCTATCAGGTTGATAGTTTGCATGTGAGGGTTTGGCAAAAGCAAACTTGACGACCTGCAGTGCCACACAAACCGCACCAGTAATAAAGATCACGTCAGCAAAGGTACGAATCCAGCGCAGTGTTACTAAGAAATCTTGTTGTAAGAAGCCTTCACTACGTGCGTACCATAGACCTTCGGTCATTGACGCGTGCGCTTGGAAAATACCAATCGGTAATAAGCTAGTGACAATCATCAATACCAAGCCTGCATTTAGTGCCCAAAAACCAGTTTTGATAAGGTTTTCACTAAACACATAATCAGGACGGATATAGCGCATGACCAGTAATACAAAGCCGATTGCTAAGAAGCCATAGACCCCAAACAGTGCAGCATGTGAGTGAGTGGCGGTAGTATTTAACCCTTGTAAATAGAACAATGAGACTGGTGGGTTAATCATAAAGCCGAACACCCCTGCACCCAACATATTCCAGAACGCGACCGCAACGAAACACATGATAGGCCATTTAAGCTTATTCATCCATGGCGCTTGACGCTGCATAGACCAATGCTCATAACCTTCATAGCCTAGCACCACTAAAGGTACCACTTCTAAAGCACTAAATGACGCGCCGATTGCCATGACTGGTGTGGTTGTACCAGAGAAATATAAATGGTGGAACGTACCTGGGACACCGCCAAGCATGAATAGGGCTGCTGAAGCGATGGCAGAACCGGTGGCGATTTTTTTGTTGACCAAGCCTAAGTTGTAGAAAATGAATGCGAGTGAGACGGTGGCGAATACTTCAAAGAAGCCTTCTACCCATAAATGTACCACCCACCAGCGCCAGTATTCCATGATGGTTAAGTGGGTACGCTCGCCGTAGAACAAGCCTGCACCGTAGAATAAACCCACGCAAACGACTGATGCAAAGAAGATGGCCAATAAATTTTTATCACCGCCCTCTTTTCTTCTAAGCGCTGGTAAACAGCCACGGGTCATCAATACCAACCAGAATAAGATACCAACCCATTTTAAAATCTGCCAGAAGCGACCAAGGTCAATGAATTCATAGCCTTGATGACCAAACCAGAAGTTGTATTTTGCAGGCATAATACCGGCAATCGCAAAGTACTGACTAACAAATGAGCCTACAACCACGAGTATTAATGCCACCCAAAGGATGTCTACGCCCAATTTCTGGTATTTGGGGTCTTTACCGCCATTGATAAGTGGCGTTAAGTACAAGCCTGCCATCAAGAAAGCAGTAGCAATCCAAAATAGTGCTGCCTGAATATGCCACGTACGTACTAACGAATACGGGAAGTAATCGGATACGGCGATACCATAAAACTCTTGCCCTTCAACGGTATAGTGCGCGACAAAGCCACCAATAAATACCTGAAATACGAATAGAGCAACGACTAGTACACCGTATTTTGCCAAGGCTTTTTGTGACGGTGTTAACGCCACTTTGGTTAATGGATCAGAACTTGCCGTTGCTTCTTTGACGTCTTCTTCTTTACGTAAGAACGACCAGCCCCAAATAAGAAAACCAACCCCAGCGATTAAGAACACCACACTGGCGATAGACCACATGATATTTTCAGAGGTTGGGACGTTATCAATTAAAGGCTCATGCGGCCAGTTATTGGTATATGTCGCATCAGTACCCGGACGGTTGGTAGACGCAACCCAAGTGGTCCAAAAGAAAAAGTTAGTCAGTTTTTGTCTGTCTTCAATATCTGCCAAAGTATTGTTTTTCATGGCAAAATTTTCACGCGACTTTTGCAATGAAGGCTCATTACCGTAGAGACCGATATAGTAAGGCGCGACTTCATTAATAGCGGCGATACGCGTATCTGACAGTACCACTTGATTGTTAGCATTGGTATTGCTGCCACGATATTCTTTTTTCAGTTGCGCGCTAAGTACCGCTTTTTGATCATTCGTTGCCGCGGCAAAATCATGTCCATATAACTCTTGCGCCCGGATATCTAACCACGCCACAAGCTCTCTGTGTAACCAATCTGCTGTCCAGTCAGGCGCTTGATAGGCACCATGTCCAAGTATCGAGCCAAGCTGCTGTCCTCCCGTGCGCTGCCAAGCAGATTGACCATCTAAAATATCTTCTTCTGTGATTAATGCCTTTCCGCTGCTATCAATATACTGATCAGGGATAGGAGGTGCGGTGCGATAGACTTCCACGCCGCCCCAACCTAAAAAGGTAAAGGTAATGACGAGGACGGCGATTAAGCCCCACCAATACTTTTTATATTCGCCCATATCTTGCTCCTACTGGCTAGATAGATAAACTGAACGCTTAACATTCATTTTAAATGAATTTTTATAAGCGCAATTATAATTCCATAAATGATTAATACCGCTGCCTGTTACGATAAATCTATCAATCATCTGGTGAATATTAAGCCTGCTGCCTGAGTGATACTTTAGTCTTGGGATTAAGAATAAAGTACAATAAAAGCTGGGATTAAAGGCTTAAATCTTTGATGACATTAGAGTTAATGAATAGATTTTATCGCTTCATGCGCTAAACCTATTTGATGTATATTTACATCTAGCATCAAATTGGAAACATTTTAACATTCATTTAATATGAATGTTAAGAGTTATTTTTGCTTATTCTTATGTTTCTTATAAACTGCGCGGTTCACTTTTATCAAATCACGAGTGAAGTCCTTCATTTATAACCAAATTTAGAGAGAGAAACTCGAGTGGCAAATTACTTATACCTAATGCAAAAACATAAAAAAACCAGATAATGGAAGTGAACCGACCCCCAAAAGTTGTGTCCGACTTATGGGGGTCAGTTCAAAGTTGTCTAGTTTTTTATTAGGAACACTTATTAATTACTCAGACGATTTGATAGCAGATGATAACTGCGCTCAATCACCGGCGCATCGACCATATTACCGTCTATCTTAAAGATGGCTTGCCCACTGCTTTCGTATTCTGCGACTACCCGCTGCGCAAATTCAATCTCGCTCTCAGTTGGTTGCAGGGCTTCTTTAACAATATCGACTTGCTTAGGATGGATACAAAGCATGCCTGACATGCCCATTTGCGACCATAGTTGTACGCGTTTGTGCAGACCCGCGCTGTCATTAAAGTCCACATACACGCTATCAATCGGTGCGAGCAGTTGATGGACTTTTGAGGTTAAAATAAGCTGATAGCGAATTTGATTGGCGATGATATCCGCTGATGCTGTGCCCACCTGTACCTGCAAATCGTTACATAAGTCTAAAAAGCCGTAGCTAAATGCCACCATACCACGCGCTTTTGCCATGTCGTTGGCACGGTATAAACCAATAGCATTTTCTATCACCGCAATCACCGGCAGACCCGTTTCTTGGTTAACTTTCTCTATATCTGCTGCCTGCTCCGCTTTTGCTAATAGGACGCCTGCCAGCTTTGGCAACTGCTGACATAGCACCAAATCTTTGGCAAATTCAGCACTACTCGCTTGATTGATACGTAGCCAAATCGGGCGATAGCCTTGCGCCTCATGCTCAGCAGCATAGTAGGCTTTTAATGCCGCACGAGCTTGGGCCTTGTCTGCTTGCGCAACCGCATCTTCTAAATCAACAATCACTGCATCTCCCCCGCTAGCAAAGGCTTTTTCTACCCGATCTATGCGCGTTGCTGGCACAAATAACCACGTCTTGGTATCAGCAAGTGATTTGATAACAGCTCGGTAACTTGGCGATTCAGTATTGGTATCGATACCCGTATTTTTATGGGTAGACTGATTGCTAGAAGGTGACATACTCGATTCCTAGAGGTAGATATTCATCATATAAACACTTAACGTTATTGTGCCACGACAAAAGCGCTTGTCATAGCCTAATAACGCTAGTTGGTTATAACGCTGGATATTAAGATTCCTCTGGTTTATCAAATAACTTTTCGATAGGTTTACTATGGATTTTCGAGCTGTTAAACATCGATTTATTGCCAGTATCGCCTTCTGTCCAAAAGTTGATATTAAACTGAGCATCATCGCTTAACTCTACGCGGTGCCAATATTGCGGTGGACTGACCGCAAACTGTCCGGCGTTGATAACGACTGTTTTTTCTGGCTCAGTGGCCGCTTCGTCAGCGAAACCATAAAAAGTCACCGTACCTTGCATGACGCAGATTTGGCCGTAAACGCCCTCAGCCGTATTGTGATGGGTCAATAAAGCATTGGGTACTTTATCTTTGGTGAAGAAGTGTGTCGAACGTTTGATTTTCCAATGGCTTGGAATGACGGGATTAGGATTGGTTTGGGTATCAGAACTCATGATAACTCCTTAGCTGGTTTGCTGAGTATAGATTTTTATCTCAATCTGCCTTAAAACCAATATGCAGTTAAGTGCGCAATTGAGAATAATTATCATTAATATAAAATAGCACCTTTTAAAAGCTTTTACTAGCTTTGTATGTTTTGACTATCTATAAAAATGTAACACCTTAAATGCGATCGCCGCCCCATTAACGGTCGCCCTGTCCATAAGTAGTATACAAACTACGCCCTATACTGCTTTCGCTCAATGGTGATGCTGCCCCATTATTGCTATTTTGTATCCATTACCAGCATCAGAATTTATAATGGGGACATTATTATGCATGCCAAAGAATTACTTGAGCTTGAGCGCCGTGATATCAGGGCGCTGCACTATACGTGGATTGCTTTTTTCCTCACCTTTTATGTCTGGTTTAATATGGCACCGCTGGCAACATCGATGCTACAGACAGAAAGCTATCTGACCCCTGACCACATCAAATTATTTTTAATCGCCAACGTCGCGCTAACGATTCCTGGGCGGGTTATCGTCGGCATGGCATTGGACCGTTTTGGTCCGCGGCGTGTGTTTTCTATCCTGATGGTCGTGATGGCGATACCGACGTGGTTTTTTGCGTTTGGTAACTCGGCAACCCAGCTATTCGTCTCGCGCTTATTTATGTCGATCGTCGGAGCCGGTTTCGTCGTCGGTATTCATATGACCACTTTATGGTTTAAGCCAAAAGACATCGGTTTTGCCGAAGGTTTTTATGCTGGCTGGGGCAACTTTGGTTCAGCGGCGGCGGCGATTACCATTCCAACCGTTGCTTTGCAGTTCTTTGGCGGCGACGATGGCTGGCGCTGGGCAATTGCGCTATCAGGTTTGTTAATGGCCTTATACGGCGTGGCCTATTGGTTTTTGATTACCGATGGGCCAGAAGTTGGTACGCATAAAAAATCTCGCAAAGCGGGCGCGTTAGAAGTATCGACGTGGAAGGATTTGTGGTTATATTGCTTATTTATCATTCCTTTATACGGCGTCTTATCGCTGCTGGTGTATCGTACCCAAGCGATGGGGTTTTTAAGTGCCACTGGCGGTATTATTTGTTATAGCGTCATTATAGTGATGGTCATTTACCAAATCTATAAAGCCATTAGCGTTAACGTACCTGTGATTAAAGCCGGTATTCCAGAAGATGATAAATACCCCTTTAAATCGGTAGCGGCGCTAAACGTCAGCTATTTTGCTAACTTTGGTGCAGAACTGGCGGTGGTTTCTATGCTGCCGATGTTCTTTGCCGCAACTTGGAAACTTGATCCAACGGCGGCTGGTTTGATTGCCTCTACCTTTGCCTTTGTTAACTTATGGGCGCGGCCACTTGGCGGCTATATCTCTGACAAAATCGGTAATCGCCGTTTGGTGATGTTGGTTTATATGTTTGGTATCGGCATTGGTTTTGTGCTGATGGGCGTGCTTAATGCCGAGTGGCCGTTATTTATCGCCGTGGTGTTTACCATTTTGTGCTCGGTATTTGTACAAGGAGCCGAAGGCGCGACCTTTGGTATCATTCCCTCGATTAAACGTCGTCTGACCGGTCAGATATCAGGTATGGCAGGCGCTTATGGGAACGTGGGCGCGGTATTTTACTTATTCATTTATACCTTTGTAGAGCCCAATCAGTTCTTTTATATCATTGCAGTTGGCGCATTTGTCGCATGGATTGTGTGTTATTTCTGGTTGGCAGAGCCCGAAGACGCCTTTGGTGATGAATATAAAATGTCCTCTGTCGATCGTCAGATTGCCGCAGAACAAGGCTAATTATTCATAATAGCTTTTTACCGAAAAAAAACCTACTTAGCAAACGTTAAGTGGGTTTTTTAATGGGGGCGATATTTATCTCAGAGTAATTTTTTCTAAAATAATTTAACCTAAAACGATTTAAGCTAGCACCACAGGCACATGACTATAACCGCCCAATGGTGGCTGCTCACGCTCTAAAGAAAAACCTGCCGCTAAGGTGATATCTGTGAAATGGGCTAATAGTGCTTGAGTAGCAATTCTAAGCTGCCAAGTAGCAAGCAGGCGCCCCGGGCAAACGTGCTTGCCAATACCATAAACCACGTTAGCAGCGGCATGCTCTTGAGGATCGAAACTGTTATCACCAAACACCGCTTCGTCGCGATTGGCTGATGTCCAGTTTAACTGTACGCGCGCGCCTTTGGGTAGCTTATGCGCGCCAATGGAAACGGGACACGTAGTGATACGGCGGTTTGAGACGAAAGGGTCGTCAATTCGTAATACCTCGTCGATGATAGCCTCAAGTTCGCTATCAGCAGCCTGCGACCAGAAGTTTACTTGCTCAGGATGCTTGACAATATGAGCGATGATAACGCCGACACACAAAGCGATAGACCCCAAATCGCCGCCAGTCCAATTACGCAAAATAGAAACCAGTTCGGCTTCGCTCAGCTCACGCCCATCGATACGCTCACGGCACAATTGAGCGGTGACGCTATTCATATCAAGGCTGTTTTTAGCGATATTATTTTTAGCGATATTGTTTCCAGCAGTGTTGGTTTCAGCAGTGCTCGCTTTAAACATGCCAGTCACTTCGTCAGTATTGCGGTACGGCTGTAACACCGAGCGGATAATATCATCGAAGTCTTGCGCGACTTGTGCCATTTTTACGTCGTCTTTTGAGCGAGTAGCGCTGTGATTGTCGCGCATCCACTGTAAAAGTTTCGGTTCTAATTCAGTAGGCCAACCAAGCCACGCGCATTGGGCGCGGACCGCAAATACCGCGCCGAGATCAACGACTGCATTGAGCATTTTACCTTTTGGTAGCTCACTCATTAATTCTGTTGCAACCTTGTCAAAAACAGGGACATAATCCATCAGCGCTTCTTTACTAAGGTAGCCATCAATCAGCGCCCTAAAATGCTCGTGCTCTGCGCCGTCCAAACCATTGGGTACTTGCAAAAAACGCGACACCTGACTAGAAAAACGCTCATCATCTAAAGCCGCCGCCACTACATCTGCATGGCGTAACAACACCCACTCCCCTGCGTCATTTTTTATGACATCATGCGCTTGCCGTAAGTTATCGGTCAGGACGCGCAAATCACTGTCTTTACAAATAGTGACCTCAGCAGTCGCATGAGCGGTTTTTTGGTCAAATAAGTTAGATGTCATCATAAATCCTTACAGCAGGTATTCGGTTTTGTAGTGCCTTTCAATCCTCTACATGTTTCGTTTATACTTCTAGGCAACTTTATAAACGACAACCATCATACACGCAAATCCATAAGTTTTTAATGAACAAGGAAGTAATGGATAAGCAAGGCACGCTTAAAGCTCCCTTTATTTAGATAAATGATTAACCGTCCACACCGCCGCTTCTACACGCGTGCGCAGACCCGTTTTATTGAGAATATGTTTGACATGGACTTTTACTGTCGACTCGGCAATATCCAAATTGTTGGCAATCATTTTATTACTCAGCCCTTCAGCAATCATCTGAATCACTTGCAGCTCTCGGCTGGTCAAATTACTGGCGATATCTTCGATACTGGGTGTGCGCAAGGTTTGGGCAAGTATCGAGGCAAGGTTTGGACTAATGACCAGCTCGCCGCGCAGGATTTTTCTGATATCAATGATAATCAGCTCAGGTTCCATATCTTTTAGTAGATAACCATCGACGCCCAATTTCAATGCCTCTTGGACATCCTCGCCGCTATCTGAAACCGTGAATAACACGGTCTTGGTATTGATATTTCTGGCTTTGATTTCTCGTAAGGTTTCGATACCGGTCAGTACTGGCATTTTATGATCAAGTATCACCAAATCCACGTCGTTATTTTCTAAAAATGCCAATGCTTCTTGACCGTTACTGGCTTCGCCAACGACTTCGACATCGTCCTCAAGGCTTAGTAATTCAGAGATACCGCGGCGTAACATCGGATGGTCATCGACCAATAGTAGGCGCGCAGGCGACATGCTGGTATAAACTTTAGTGCTCATAACATACTCACAAATTAGAAAAAATGGTACAAAAACTCTCTTACTCAAAAAAACTGCTTAAAAAAACAAAAAATGGCAAAGTAAAAACAGCGAAAATGATAAATCTATTATCTAAAAGCGTAATTTTATTCGATTATAAATAAGCGTCTTGGGTATTTTTTTCATCAAAGAAGTTGGGCGCAAATCTGACCGTGATGATGGTACCCTGCGGTTGATTGTCTGTGACAATAAGCTCGCCGCCGATGTTGTGGGCGCGCTCTTTCATAATGATGAGGCCGTGGTGTTGGGTTTGATCGACACTTCCTGACATGCCAACGCCATCGTCGATGATACTCATGACGATATATTTATCGCCGTCCTCGTACGCCAATTGAATCTCTACATTTTTTGCCTTGGCGTGACGGCTGATGTTTGATAGTGCTTCTCTGGCAATCTGTATCAAATCTATCTGTTCAGTGGCGCTTAAATTGAGCGTCATAATCCGATTGTGCACGGTCATATTAAAATTGCCTTTTGAGGCAAACTCACTGGCAGCATCACGTAGTGCTTCATCAAAGTTATCATTATCAATGGTCAAGCGGAACGTCACCAACAAGTCTCTTAGCTGCTGATAAGCGGAACCCAAACCTATTTTTATCTGCTCAATGTTTTGATAAACAGGCGCTTGTACTGGCTCGCTACCCGCATTTTTTAGATGTCGCTCAAGGACGCTGACTTGGATTTTTAAATAAGATAACGACTGCGCCAAGGAATCATGCAGCTCACGGGCAATGGTTGAGCGCTCTTCAAACAAAATCAGCTGATGCTCTTGCTGTCTTTGTTTGCGCAGTGATAAGGCGGTACTGATTAAATTGGTCAGCGCCACGATGAGCTCGTCATTTTGTGCATCCAACTCGGCACTGACAAACGGGAAAATGCTGCCCGCTTCGGTCATTTGAATACGCTGTTCTGCCGTTATATTGCTATGATTATCAGCATTATCGTCGCCATCAGTGACAAAAGAGCGATTCATGACCAGCGTCGACTTTGGTCGTACGCGCAATTCCCCAAAGGTTTCTTGCTGATGGACGATAGGATAAGACTTGGTATGCTCGCCATTTTTAATGCCACAGCTTTCACAGCTCAGCTTTTTGCATAGCTCTTTCATTTTTTCGCCGTGCAGCACGATAGCATTTTTATTGGTGATATATTTATTTTGAATACACAAGGTAAATTCTAAATGCGGCAGCGCTTTGCTAAAGTCTGCAATCAAGTCATCGAGCTGATATAAGCTCACTTGGCTGGTGGTCAGCGATTTTGAAAAGTCATAAAACAGCGATAGCACTTGATTGGCTTTAACCAAATGCTGGGTTTTTATTTGTACTTCACTCTCAAGCGAGCGCTGATAGGTTTCAATCGTGCCCGCCATGTCATTAAAAGAGCTGCCCAATACTTCAAATTCTCGGTAGCCCTTGATGGACACACGCGTCTGAGTCTGCCCTCGTTTGAATTGGTTATTGGCTTTAATCAATTGCTGAATGGGCAGCAGTATCGATTTTTGCAAACGGCGCATGCCGATTAATACGATAATAGCGATAAGCAGCAATGAGAGGATTTGTAAGTTTTGTTGCCATGTCTGGCGCTGCTCGTTTCGGTATTGCAACTCACCGACGAAGTCATTGACATCTTCGATATAACGCGACGAGACGCTATAAAACCCTTGCTTATCTTGCGCCAATAATGCTGGCTTTAAATCTTGATACCACTGCTCTTTTATCTCTTTAAGCTGCTCATTGATGCACACATGTCGATTGGCGCTCGTCAGCTGATAGACCTGCAATTCTTCGAGACGGTTTTCCATATCGCGGCTGAGAATATCTATCTTTTCAGCGGTCGTTTTATTGGCAAAGTCTAATTTATCCTGTTTGGCGCTCTGCGCATTGGTTTTATCGCCTACGCTGTTTTGTCCGACATGTAAACTTGGGCTAAAAGGATGGTCATCTGAAAAATCCGTGGCTATCTGAAAATTGAGTCGGTAAGTTGCCATACGCACCGAACCTGCCACATTAATGGCCTCAGCATCCGACCTTGCTACCCATGCCAGCGCGCCACTTCCTAGCGTAGACATCACCGCTAAGGTGGCTATGATCAAAATAGCGCCCCAAGCATGCAGCGATAAAGACTGTCTGTGTTGTTTAGACCTCATGAATGGCATTCACCTAGCAAATTAGCGAAAACAGGGGATAAATAACACTATTAGAGTCGTTCATTTTAAAACCGTCGACATTCAAAACCGTCCGTATTCAAAATAACAAATGCGCTTATTAATCATTAAAAAACCAAACTTTTGGTAATAATTCTATTACTACTATACCCCTTTTAGCCATCAGTATACCACTATGTATGAATACTCATTATCCCGATAACAAAGTACCGTGAGTTATCATTTTTTATAAATAACCCCACTCTCAACTTATTTTTCTAAGGTATTGGTTTACTTAGTTTTTAAAATTTCAGTTAAAACAATTAAAATTTTAAATTCTATAAAAATCAAAGGCCTACGATAAGTTGAGATTGGCGTATAAATACTTATTTTTTATAAAGACAATAAGTGAGGAAGAGTATGGGCAATAAATACAACTTCAAAGGTGGTACGCTCATTACTGACTGGCGACCTGAAGTAGAAGAGTTTTGGCAAGGCGGCGGCAAAAAAGTCGCCACGCGAAATTTATGGATATCTATTCCATCTTTGCTATTGGCGTTTGCAGTATGGATGGTATGGAGCGCGGTCATCGTGCGCTTGCCAGAGATTGGCTTTGATTTTGATGGCGGACAGCTATTTTGGCTGGCTGCATTACCGGGGCTGTCAGGGGCGACGCTGCGGATTTTTTATTCTTTTATGGTACCTATTTTTGGTGGACGTCGTTGGACAGCGATATCCACCTTATCTTTATTAATACCCGCGTTATGGATGGGTTTTGCGGTACAAAACCCTGATACACCGTTTATTATATTTGCCATTATCGCCCTACTGTGCGGCTTTGGCGGTGGTAACTTTGCGTCGTCTATGTCCAATATTTCGTTCTTTTATCCAAAAGCCGAACAAGGTACAGCGCTTGGCCTAAACGCTGGTTTGGGTAATCTAGGCGTCTCTGTCATGCAGTTTGTGGTACCGATGATTATCTTAATTGGCGCTTTTGGTAGCTTGGGCGGCGATCCACAAGTATCTGACAGCGGTCGATTATTTTATCTACAAAATGCAGGCTTTATTTGGGTACCCTTTATCTTGCTATTTACGGCATTGGCTTGGTTTGGCATGAACGATATCGCCACTGCTAAAGCGTCGTTCAAAGACCAATCGGTTATCTTTAAACGCAAACATAACTGGATTATGTGTATCCTTTATATGGCGACGTTTGGCTCTTTTATTGGCTTTTCTGCCGCCTTCCCGATGTTGATTAAAAACTCCTTCCCTGCTATTGACGCACTTAAATTTGCCTTTTTAGGGCCTTTGGTTGGCGCGTTATTTCGCCCATTAGGGGGCTGGATATCTGATAAAACCAGCGGCGCAAAGGTCACGTTTTGGAACTATATCGTGATGGTACTAGCGGTACTAGCGGTGATGTACTTCTTACCTAGTGAGACCAGTGACGGCAGCTTTGTCGGCTACTTTATCTCCTTTATGGTGCTCTTTATCACCACCGGTATCGGTAACGGCTCAACCTTTACCATGATTCCGGTTATTTTTAGAACCTTTCATGACCGCCGTGAGCCTGAAAAAGCGGGTACAGAAGAGTTATTTGTCGAGATACGTAAAGAGTCAGCAGCAGTGGTCGGCTTTACCTCAGCGGTTGCCGCTTATGGCGCTTTCTTTGTGCCAAAAATGTTCGGTTCAGGGCTGGGTATCGATGGCACCTTTATCTCTTTAATCACCTTTTATGTCCTCTGTATTGCATTAACTTGGTGGTATTACAGCCGCCCGAATGCTGAGATACCTTGCTAAAACGGCTGTGTTATAAGTCCTTTAAAGCGACTTTTATACAAGCAAAACTAAATCTATAAAGTGCTACTTGCCCATGTAAGTAGCACTTTTTTTATTTTAAATTTTTACTGCTCATGATTGGCTTAACAATCAGCGTCACACGCCGTCACTGAGCAGCTATTTAGCCTCTAATTTCCAGTGCATTTATTTTTAGCAGCTACTACTAAGGTGGTAGTGCTCTGCTCATGTTAGCGGATAGTAAGGGTGCTATGGCTTACTTAAAATGACGCTATTGAAATAATATTTACGGCTTAGGTGCATACCAATATCGAATCAAGTACGACGATACCAGCATGCGGCACTCAGCTTTAGATACACCATAGGCAATAAAACAGAGGATAGCGAAATGAGCCATTTACTCGACCAATTCCGTTTTTTTAAACGTAAACAGGGCGAATTTTCCGATGGGCATGGCGAGACGCGTGATGAGTCTCGTGACTGGGAAAACGTGTATCGTAGCCGTTGGCAGTATGACAAAATCGTGCGCTCAACGCATGGCGTCAACTGTACCGGTTCTTGCTCGTGGAAAATTTATGTGAAAAACGGCTTGGTGACGTGGGAAACCCAGCAAACCGACTATCCTGAAACCCGCCCCGACTTACCAAACCACGAACCACGCGGCTGCCCTCGCGGCGCAAGCTATAGCTGGTATATGTACTCTGCTAACCGTGTGAAATATCCAAAGGTACGTAAACCCCTACTAAAATTATGGCGCGAAGCCAGAGCTCAATATCCTGACCCTGTCGATGCTTGGGGCAGTATCGTTCAAGACCCTATCAAAGCTGAACAGTATAAATCTAAGCGTGGTCTTGGTGGTTTTATCCGCTCGACGTGGGCAGAGGTCAACGAAATCATCGCTGCCAGTAACGTTTATACAGCCAAAACCTTTGGGCCGGACCGTATTATTGGTTTCTCACCGATTCCTGCGATGTCGATGGTCAGTTACGCCTCTGGTAGCCGCTATTTATCGCTTATCGGCGGTGTTTGTTTGTCATTTTATGACTGGTATTGTGACTTACCTCCGTCATCACCGATGGTCTGGGGCGAGCAAACCGACGTACCAGAATCAGCCGATTGGTACAACTCTGACTATATCATCGCTTGGGGCTCAAACGTGCCGCAAACGCGGACGCCAGATGCGCATTTCTTTACCGAAGTACGTTATAAAGGCACGAAAACCGTCTCTATCACCCCTGACTATGCAGAAATCTCTAAGCTCACCGACTTATGGCTCAATCCTAAACAAGGTACCGATGCGGCAGTGGCGCAGGCGTTTTGTCATGTCATTATCAAAGAGTTTTATCTCAAACAGCCAAGCGATTACTTCTTAGACTACGCCAAACGTTATACCGATTTGCCGGTGCTTGTAATGCTAGAAGGTGAAGATGGCGCGCGCCGTGCGGGTCGCTACCTGCGTGCTTCTGACTTGGTCGATGATTTGGGTCAAGAAAACAATCCTGAATGGAAAACCATTGCCTTAAATAATGACGGCGAATTGGTCTCTCCGCTGGGCTCAATCGGCTACCGTTGGGGCGAAAAAGGCAAGTGGAATCTTGAGCAAAAAAACGGTACCACAGGTGAAGATATCGATCTGACGCTAACCTTAAAAGACAGCGCTGAGACTTGTGTCGTGGGCTTTGACTACTTCGGTCATGTGGATCATCCGCATTTTACCTCGGTACCAGGCGAGCCTATCCAGCAAAAAACCGTCCCTTGCAAAACCATTACCCTTGCCGATGGCAGCACCGCCATCGTTGCGACAGTATTTGATTTAACCGTGGCCAACCTTGGTGTTGACAATGGCGTCGGCGGCGAGCACGTCACCGATGATTATAACGATGCAAGCGTACCGGGCACGCCAGCTTGGCAAGAAGTGATTACCGGCCTTAGCCGTGAGCGCGTGATTCAAGTGGCTCGCGAGTTTGCTGAAAACGCTCATAAAACCCATGGTAAATCGATGATTATCATCGGTGCGGGTATGAACCACTGGTATCACCTCGATATGAACTATCGCGGCGTGATTAATATGCTCATGCTGTGCGGCTGTATCGGCAAATCTGGCGGCGGCTGGGCGCACTATGTTGGTCAAGAAAAACTGCGCCCACAAACTGGTTGGTTACCCCTTGCCTTTGCCCTTGATTGGCATCGTCCACCGCGCCAAATGGCCGGTACCAGCTTCTTTTATGAGCACAGCTCACAGTGGCGTCATGAAACCATCTCAGCTCATGAGATTCTCTCGCCAAATGCCAATAAAAAATTCTTCCCAGAGCACATGCTTGATTACAACATCCAAGCAGAGCGCGCAGGTTGGTTACCATCAGCGCCGCAGCTCAACCGTAATCCATTGACCATAGCCGCCGCCGCAAAAGCCAGCGGTAAAGACGTGGAAGAGTATGTGGTCGACTCATTAGAAGACGGCAGCTTACGCTTTGCTTGTGAGTCTCCAGACAACCCTGTGAACTTCCCGCGCAATATGTTTATTTGGCGCTCAAACCTCTTGGGTTCATCAGGTAAGGGTCATGAATATATGCTTCATTACTTCTTGGGCACCAGAAACGGTCTGCTTAACGAAGAAAACCCGACGGGTCATTTGCAGCCAAAAGAAGTCGATTGGGTAGAAAAAGGCCCTACTGGCAAGCTTGATTTGGTCGTAACACTTGATTTCCGTATGTCCTCGACCTGTTTGTACTCTGATATCGTCCTGCCGACCGCAACTTGGTATGAAAAAGACGACATGAATACCTCAGACATGCACCCGTTTATTCACCCATTAACCGCCGCCACCGACCCTGCTTGGGAATCTAAAACGGATTGGGAGATTTATAAAGGCATTGCTAAGAGCTTCTCTGAGATATCAAAAGGTCATTTGGGCGTGGAAACCGACGTGGTTACTCTGCCTATGCAGCATGATAGCCCAGGCGAGCTTGCGCAGCCATTTGGTGGCACCGACTGGAAAACCGCTGGCGAAAAACCAGTTCCTGGTAAAAACTGCCCGATGATTAAAATCGTTGAGCGTGACTATCCCAATACCTATAAGAAATTCACCTCTATGGGTCCGGCTTTAGAAAAACTGGGCAATGGCTCAAAAGGTTTGAATTGGGACATGAAAACCGAGGTCAAACAACTGGGGGATTTAAACCACCGTGTTACTGAGCCGGGTATCTCTGAAGGTCGTCCTCGTCTAAATACCGCGGTGAATGCGTCTGAGATGATTTTGATGCTGGCTCCTGAAACCAATGGTCACGTCGCCGTTAAAGGCTGGGCAGCATTGTCTGAATTTACCGGTCGCGACCATACGCATTTGGCGAAATCCAGTGAGCATGAAAAGATTCGCTTTAAAGATATCGTTGCGCAGCCACGCAAAATCATCTCAAGCCCGACGTGGTCAGGTATTGAATCTGATGAAGTGAGCTATAACGCCGGTTATACCAACGTCCATGAGCTGATTCCTTGGCGTACGATTACCGGTCGTCAGCAATTTTATCAAGATCACCCTTGGATGCAGGCGTTTGGTGAGCAAATGCAGCAGTATCGTCCGCCTATCGACACCAAGACGACGGAGATTATCCAAAATACCAAGCCCAATGGTAATAAAGAGATCGTGCTGAACTTTTTAACACCGCACCAAAAATGGGGTATTCATAGTACTTACTCTGAAAACTTGCTCATGCTGACATTGAGCCGCGGCGGTCCTTGTGTGTGGTTATCAGAAGTCGATGCTGCAAAAGCCGGTATCGTCGATAACGACTGGATTGAAGTCTTTAACGCCAACGGTGCCATTACCGCGCGTGCCATCGTTAGTCAGCGCGTCAAAGAAGGCATGACCATGATGTACCACGCCCAAGAAAAATTGGTCAACGTACCGGGCTCGCAGCAAACCGGTATTCGCGGTGGTATTCACAACTCAGTGACCCGTACTATTTTAAAACCGACGCACATGATTGGCAGCTATGCGCAGCAGTCTTACGGTTTTAACTACTATGGCACTGTCGGTTGTAACCGTGATGAGTTCGTGGTGATTCGCAAAATGTCGAAAATCGATTGGTTGGAAGAAAAACCAGATGACTCATTACCACGTCCGTTGCCAACCACCCTTGATGGTTAATAGCACGTTTATACATTGCTACTGATAAGTACTTATATTAATTGCTTTTATACAAAAGCTTGGAGCACACCCCATGAAAATTCGTTCACAAGTCGGCATGGTGCTTAACCTCGATAAATGTATCGGTTGTCACACCTGCTCGGTCACCTGTAAAAACGTTTGGACCAGCCGTGAAGGCATGGAATACGCGTGGTTCAACAACGTTGAATCAAAGCCTGGCATTGGCTATCCCAAGGAATGGGAAAATCAAAATAAATGGAATGGCGGCTGGATACGTAATGCCAACGGCACGATAAACCCGCGTATTGGTGGCAAGTTCCGCGTCTTGGCGAATATTTTTGCCAACCCTGATTTGCCAGAGATTGATGATTATTACGAACCCTTTGATTTTGACTATCAGCACTTGCATACTGCCCCGCTCGGTAACTACTCGCCTATCGCCCGCCCGCGCTCAGCCATTACTGGCAAGCGTATGCAAAAGATTGAGTGGGGTCCGAACTGGGAAGAAATCTTAGGTTCAGAGTTTGAAAAACGCCGTAAAGACAAAAACTTTGACAATATCCAAGCCGATATTTATGGCCAGTACGAAAACACTTTTATGATGTATTTGCCGCGTTTGTGCGAGCATTGTTTGAACCCAACCTGCGTGGCGTCATGCCCGAGCGGCGCAATTTATAAGCGTGAAGAAGATGGCATTGTCTTGATTGACCAAGAAAAATGCCGCGGCTGGCGTATGTGTATCTCAGGCTGCCCGTACAAAAAGATTTACTACAACTGGAAATCGGGCAAGTCTGAGAAATGTATCTTTTGTTATCCGCGTATTGAAGCTGGTCTGCCAACGGTTTGTTCTGAAACCTGTGTTGGCCGTATCCGCTACTTAGGCGTCCTACTTTATGATGCCGACAAAATTGCCGAAGCCGCTAGCACCCCGAATGAGCAAGACCTTTATCAAGCACAGTTGGATGTCTTCTTAGATCCTAATGATCCTGCGGTCATCGCCCAAGCACTAAAAGATGGCGTACCACAATCGGTGATAGATTCAGCTCAGCGCTCGCCGGTTTATAAACTGGCGATGGATTGGAAACTTGCGCTGCCATTGCATCCTGAATACCGTACGCTACCGATGGTTTGGTATGTACCGCCATTATCACCGATTCAGAACGCCGCCGAAGCCGGTAAAGTTGGTATGGATGGTCTGATTCCGGATGTTGACAGCTTACGTATTCCGCTGCGCTATCTTGCCAATATGCTAACCGCAGGCGATGAAGAGCCAGTACGTTTGGCGCTAAAACGTCTACTTGCCATGCGCAGTTATAAGCGTATGCAATTGGTAGAAAAACAAGAAGTGCAAAGTATCTTGGACGATGTTGGTC
Organism: Psychrobacter communis; assembly: GCF_014836505.1. NCBI lineage: Bacteria > Pseudomonadati > Pseudomonadota > Gammaproteobacteria > Moraxellales > Moraxellaceae > Psychrobacter > Psychrobacter communis. The sequence continues at coordinate 15,259 of NZ_JACSQR010000006.1, read as the reverse complement.
TGACCAAACTGCAAGTAGAAGAGATGTATCGCTACTTGGCGATCGCCAATTACGAAGACCGTTTTGTCATCCCAACCGCGCACCGCGAAGAAGCTTTAAGTGACGCTTTTGCTGAGCGTAACGGTTGCGGCTTCACCTTTGGCGAAGGCTGTTCAGGACATTCTGACAACAGCATGTTTGGACAACGTAAAGCCAATCGCCGTGATTTCATCGATACCGTCCAAAAATGGGAGTCATAAGATGCAAACTACTCAATTTCCTAACAGTCATTCCGTGCATGAACCTATGACACCCCCGACTATCGGTGCTTCGGATTTGATGATTCTCAAGGTATTAAGCTTACTGATAGATTATCCAAACAATGAGCTATTTAGTGGTGATACCCTCGCCGATTGTACCGAAATTGTCGCGCGCTCGACGCTAATTAGCCCAGAAGTACGCACCCAAATCACCGACTTAATCGAAGATTTAATCGATACCGGTTGCCTTGAAGCACAAGCGCGTTATGACGGTCTGTTTGAGCGCGGTCGTTCGCTATCGCTGTGGTTGTTCGAGCACGTACACGGCGAATCGCGTGATCGCGGTCAAGCGATGGTCGATTTGATGGGTCAATATGAAGCAGCTGGTTTTGAGATTAGTGTTAAAGAATTACCCGACTATCTGCCTTTATACCTTGAGTTTTTAGCCTATCAAGCGTCGGTGATTAATGACGATATTCAGATTCGTATGGATATTGCCGATGTTAGCCATATTATCGCCCTGCTTGCTGCTCGATTAGAGGATCGCGGCAGTATTTATCAAGGCTGCTTTAATGCACTATTGCAAATCGCTGGTAAGCCACTTGCTATCGTTGAAGAGTACCAAGAGCAAATCAGCAAAGAACAGCGCGACGACACCTTTGAAGCGCTAGATAAAGAATGGGAAGAGGAAGTGGTGACGTTTTTGGATGCACAGCAAGAAGATCGCTGCCCGTCGCAAACGAGTACCCAGAATCTTGCGGCCAAAGCGGGCGTTCGAACCACTCCCGCGACAAATACGGTCGATGCCCCTGTACATTGGGTCGATTTTAAAACCAGCCAACCGGTTAAACAATAATAAGGAGAGATGACATGAATATTGCAGATCCGAGCGTACAGTCTGTCGCCAACCTCAATTGGCTACAAATCTTCCTTTTTGGTGTTTATCCGTATATTGCGTTGACCATTGCAATCATTGGTACTTGGGTACGTTTTGACTTATCTCAGTATTCATGGAAATCCGGCTCAACACAGATGCTCAGAAGCAAAAACATGCGCCTTGCCAGCAACCTCTTTCACGTTGGTATTATCGTGGTTTTGCTCGGCCATTTATTTGGGATGTTGACGCCGCACTTTCTGTACGACCGCTTTATTAGCGCCGGCAACAAGCAGATTTTAGCGGTGGTCGTCGGTGGTATCGCGGGAGTATTTTGTTGGTTTGGTCTGGTGATGCTGCTATGGCGACGCTTTACCGATGAGCGTATCTCGCACACCTCAACGTTCTCAGACAAGCTGGTACTGGTGTTGTTATTTATTCAGCTCAATCTTGGTCTAATTTCTATCTTTACTTCAGTCAAGCATTTAGATGGTTATACCATGATGAATTTGGCCGGCTGGGCACAAGATATTACCATTTTAAGACCTTGGCAGGCAGCGGCGCGTATCGAGCAAACCGACTTGATTTATCAGCTGCATATGGCACTCGGTATTACACTGATTGCGATATTCCCGTTCACACGGCTTATCCATATTATCAGTGCACCAATTTGGTATTTCGGTCGCCGTTATCAGATTGTGAGAGAGAAACGTTCGCAATAGAAACGTTCCTAATAGGAATAGCCACAATAGTGATACAGCATTCAAGTTTAGATAAAGCTACGATACCATAAGATTCATTTTTAATGAATCTTATGGTAAAATATTAATTACTAGACCGCTAAACGCTCAATCCCAGCGTTTTCTAAAGCAGTTTAATGAAGGTTATTACGCTCATACACTGAGCTAACGCTTCTAAACTTATCACTGTGTAAATCACTAAAGGATCCACCATGGCGTCACCAAAAACACTAGAGATCGTAAAAGCAACTGTTCCTGTACTTGAAGAACATGGCACAGCAATTACGACCGTCTTTTATAAAAACATGTTCAACCAACATCCTGAACTCTTAGATATCTTTAACGAAACCAACCAAAAACTAGGTCGCCAGCAGACTGCACTGGCTATGACGGTTTTGGCCGCAGCAAAGCACTTGGATAAATTGGCTGTACTACTACCACAAGTCACGCAAATCAGCCATAAACACCGCGCCTTACAAATTTTGCCAGAGCACTACCCGATTGTTGGTCATCACTTAATAGGCGCTATCAAAGAAGTATTGGGCGAAGCCGCCAACGATGACATCATCGATGCGTGGACTGAAGCCTATGATGAAATTGCTGATGTCTTTATTCAGCTAGAAAAAACCATGTATGAGCAAGAAATGTGGGAAGGCTTTGCACCGTTTAAAATCACTGAAAAAGTAGAAGCCGCGACAGATATCGCCGCCTTTACCGTCGTTCCCGCAAACGACGATATCGATTTAAGCAAATTAAGCCTGAGCGCCGGTCAATACATCACGGTCAAAGCCGACCCAGAAGACAGCGATCATCTTGCTCTACGCCATTATTCTTTATACTCAGCCACAAGCGATAAAGGCATCCAATTTGCCGTTAGACGCGACAACCGTAATGAGCATTATGGCTTGGTATCAAACCACTTACATGATCATTTAGACGTTGGCGATACGATTTTATTATCTGCCCCAGCGGGTGATTTTGAGCTCAACCAAGACTTAATTCAGCAAAATGATATTCCATTGGTACTGGTGAGCGCAGGCGTTGGCGTCACCCCGATTTTGTCGATGTTAGAGGCGCAAGTCACCGCCAATCCAAAACGTCCTATCGTTTGGGTTTATGCTTGTCAGAATAAAGAGCATCATGCCTTTGATAGTAAAGTTAACGAATTACTTGCCGCCGCCGACAACGTAGAAAAGCACATTTTTTACTTTGAATCTGGGCAAATTTTAGATGAAGCATGGCTTGCTAATTTACCGAAGCCTGCTGATATTTATGTCTGTGGTTCTATGATGTTTATGGAAAGCATTATCGATGGTCTAATGGCCTTAGACCATGGCGTTGATAGCGTTCATTATGAGCCGTTTGGCCCTAAAATGAGCCTAGAGCTGGCTTAAACTATCCATTTAATAAAGTATTGAGGGTGCGAAAAATACGCTCGATACTTTGTTAAAGAAATATAAAGTCAGTATGCAAATGCAATTGCCATAGAGTCACCTTTAAACGCTTCATTAGTGAGTAAATATTTAAAGGTGGCTCTATTTTTTTGTTTAGACTTTTACAAATAGTCTTAAGCCTTATAGTTTTCATAAAGCTTGTTTTAAAGCGAATTTTTATTAGCCATATTTTTCACAGTAACGTGATTTCGTATTTTAGAATTTCTATTACCAAAACCCTTAGTGGAGTAACGCCATGACTGTCAGTACTTATAATCCAGCCGACCATGCAAACCATCAACACACTCATGGGCATAGTGACAATCATCATGGTCATGGCAATCACGACCATGACCATCATAGTCATAGCCATAGCCATGCTCCGACGGGTCGCGGTGATGATATCTTGCGGGTTATGCCAACCTTAAATGATTTGCAAAAACCGCATTCTGACCAAGAGTTTATCGAAAAAGCCATGGCAGAAGAACGCAGCAACCATAAAAATCTGATTGCCTCTAGCCGTGATGAACTGCCATCGGTGACCGTCAATGGTGTGATGATAGATAGAACCGCGATTGCCCAAGAGCTGCAATACCACCCTGCCCCCAATAAAGAAGATGCGGTGTTTCTAGCGACGCAAGCCTTGGTGGTGCGTGAACTCTTGCGCCTTGCCGTTTTAGATGAGCCAAGCCTTGGCGAGACAGCATGGCTTGACGATGAAGAAAAAGCCATCTCTGACTTAATAGAAAAAAACGTGCAAGCAACGATGCCCGATATGGCAACCTGCGAGCGCTATTATAAGCAGAATATCACTGACTTTAAGACCGACCCTATTATGAATGTCCGTCATATTTTGTTGGCATGTCCGCCAGAAGACGGCGATGAGCGATTAAAACTTAAAAAAACCGCCTACGAATTTATCGAACAAATCAAAGATAATGTCAATCCTGATGCCGAATTTATCCAACTGGCGCGCCAGCATTCAGCTTGCCCATCAAAAGAGCAAGGCGGCGAGCTTGGTATTATTAATAAAGGTCAGACTGTACCAGAATTTGAAGGCGCGTTATTTAAAATGGATGCAGGACTGGCGCCAAGCCCTATCGAGAGCCGTTATGGTTTTCATGTTGTCGACGTGCTAACCAAAGAGCCTGGCATTCAGATGACTTATGAGCAAGTCAGCCCTGCGATTCATAATAAGCTGAGCCAACAAGCGTTTCATCAATCCTTGTGCGATTACTTATTTACCTTAGCAAACGATGCCGATATCGAAGGTATCGAGATGTCGCTTGAACAAGAAAACATATTCCGCGGCTAAACAATCTATTTTCATTCAATTAATTTTCATATGATAAAGCCGCATTATGATAGGTAGTGATGATATAAAATAGCTCGTATGGTATAACGTATCTTGTTAGGTTATACCATCTCGATAGCTAGATGACTTTAGGGCGTGTCTTCATTTTAAAAATGGTGATAAAAATGAGATAAATTGCAGTCAAACAAGGAAAATAGCGCCGTTAATATCGGGATATTACCTAGCTATTTGATGAAGTTTGGCAAAATTTAGCCATTTTTAGCCCATTTAGATGTCCATCGATTGAATTGAAGACACGCCCTAGTCGTTGTATAAGCTAAATGGCTATCTCAGTTCAATATCAGTTCAATATATATAAATAAAATAAGTAGGGATTTATGATTACTGTCGCAGGGCTTACCGCAAAAATAACGCAGCGTATAGAAACGTATAATAATGACGATTTTCCGCTCAGCAAAAGAGACGTCGTAAGCTACGATTTATTAGACAGTCGCAATCATATCTTGGCAAAAGATATCGTCTCGCCGTTTGCTGTCCCTAGACAAAATCTGTCGGCGATGGATGGTTATGCGTTGGCACAAGGCAGTACGCTTGACGCCGAAAGCACGATTGCGATCGTCGGTGAGTCGCAAGCGGGCAGTCCTTATCGTGGTGACATTGTCGCAGGACAAGGGGTGCGCATCTTTACGGGTGCCGTCGTTCCTGACAGCTGCGATACGGTCGTCATGCAAGAAAACACCAATTTTGCCGCTATAAAAGACCGTATTGATAAATCAAAGCCTTATGATATGACGCTTAGCAAAACTGCTAAGGCTAATGACAATATCCGTAAGCAAGGCGAAGAGATTGAAGCTAAGGATGTGGTATTACAAAAAGGTAAACGCTTAAATCCTACTGATATCAGCCTATTAGCGAATTTGGGTTTTGATAAAGTCGATGTTTATCAGCCTTTAATCGTTGGTGTACTCGCGACGGGCGATGAATTGGTGGCGATTGGCAATGAGCTGACCAGCCTAGCGCAAATCTATAATTCCAACACCCCGACGCTAAAAACCTTACTCTCAAGCTTACCCGTCACTGTCCGCGATTATGGCATCATTGCTGATGATTTAGATAAAACGACCGCTGCCGTAACCCAAGCGATGCAAGAGTGCGACGTCCTTATCTCTACCGCTGGCGTATCGGTTGGTGACTATGACTTTTTAACCACCGTCATTGAGCAGCTGGGGCAGATTAATCATTATAAAGTCGCCATGAAACCCGGCAAACCGTTTGTCTTTGGCGAGCTGACGCAAAATCTTGCCAAGCCGGTACTATACTTTGGTTTACCCGGCAATCCCCTATCAACTGTCGTTGGCAGCTTACAATTTGTCATTCCCGCTTTGTGGCAAATGGCAGGCGCTGCACCACAAGAGCGACCCATGCAGCTTAGCCTGACCGCTACCCTTAAAAACGATATCAAAAAATCAGCCGGACGGATGGACTTTCAAAGGGGCATTATGTCGCGGAATGCAGCTGGTGAGTTTGAAGTAGAAAGCTTTAGCAAGCAGCAATCGCACCGTATCAAACAGCTGAGCCACGCCAATTGCTTTATTGTCTTGGCGCAAGATTCTGGCAATGTAGCCGCTGGCGAGCAAGTATTGGTTCAGCCTTTTCCTTGGTTATATAGCTAAACGCTGTGTTATTAATAAGGACTGCACTATTAATCCTTACATAGCGGATTAATGGTTACATAGTTAATAACTCTTTATGCCATTAATCGTGAGAAACTGAGGCTTTGCTATCAAATGCTATCTACTACTTTGGTGGTAGTTTTTAGCTTACTTACGGTGAATGGTTATTTGCGCGCAAGCTGTCATAATTAACTATAAATGGAATTTCCCACTCACAACCTGAGGCAACGCCTAAAAGTACACACTATACTTAATATTAATGGTAATCATCTATGAACCATCTTGCCCCCAACGCAGGCAATGTGCAATTGTACTCGCCTGCCGCTGCACCTGCTATTTTTGACGGTGACTTGTCGTCGACAACGGCTCTCTCGTCAACGTATTCTCCGGTCACGCTCTCTCAACCATTAACCGATGGTTTCGCACGACGTCTTACCTATTTGCGTTTATCGATTACTGATTTCTGTAATTTTCGCTGTGAATATTGCCTGCCAGATGGCTATCAAGGTAAACCCCCACAAAACGAACTCAGCGTCACGGAAATTGCTACCCTAATCCGCGGCTTTGCCCAAGTTGGCACCAAAAAAGTTAGGATTACCGGCGGTGAGCCCTCTATACGCCGTGACGTGGTAGACATTATTAAAACCATCAAAAACACCGAAGGTATTGAAACGGTTGCTATGACCAGCAATGGCTATAAGCTTGGCAAGCATTTGGCTGCTTGGCAAGCGGCTGGACTGAATCAAATCAATATCAGTATGGACAGCTTTGATGCCGCAACCTTCCATAAAATGACTGGCTTTGATATGTTGCCGCAGCTGTTGGCTGATATGGATACTCTGCTTGCGACCACAGATATTAAGCTAAAGATTAACAGTATTTTAATGGCAGAAACCGCCTTTGAAAATCTGATGAATGCGATCGACTATGTCAAAGATAGAGCTGTTACTTACCGCTTTATTGAATTTATGCAGACTAGTGACAACAGCGATTTGTTTTTTGCCCAGCACGCACAGTCTGACATCATCACCAATTATCTAATCAAGCACGGCTGGCAAACCCATGTGCGTGGCAGCAATGACGGTCCAGCGATAGAATATAGCCATCCAGATTATAAAGGCCGTATCGGCATGATAGCCCCTTATGCTGCCCATTTCTGTGACAGCTGCAATCGTCTGCGGGTCAGCAGTCAAGGCAAGGTGCATCTGTGTCTATTCGACCAAGGTAATTACGATATTCGTCAGCATCTAGAACAAGATGATGTCGCAGGGCTTGTGAATATCCTGCACAGCTTTATGCCAATTAAACCTGAGCATCATCATCTTCATGAATCAAACAGCGGCATGATGAATAATTTGTCGATGATTGGAGGTTAGAATCAAAAATATACTAATAATCAAATTTTTCATTTTTTACCACAAGCGTATTTATTAAGGAACATTCATGAGTAAGCTGCAAGCACCCTTTACCCCGCTTAATATCGCCATCCTAACGGTTTCTGACAGTCGTACTCTTGCAGAAGATACTTCAGGGCAATATTTGGTCGACCAACTGACCGCAGCAGGGCATCAACTTGCCGACCGTCAGCTGATTATTGATGATATTTATAAAATCAGAGCCGTCATTAGTAACTGGATTGCCGACCCAGATGTGCACGCTATTATCACCACGGGCGGTACTGGTTTTTATATCCGCGACAGTATGCCAGAAGCGGTTGGCGTCTTGTTTGATAAATCGGTTGATGGCTTTGGCGAGATGTTCCGCTTAATCTCAAAAGACGATATCGGCATGTCTACCATCCAATCTCGCGCCGTGGCTGGTATGGCAAACGGTACGGGCATCTTCTGCCTGCCCGGTTCATCAGGTGCTTGCCGCACTGCGTGGGAAGGTATCTTACAAGAGCAGCTCGATAGTCGCACACGCCCTTGTAACTTTGTGCCACACTTTATGCGCACCAACCCAGGTCACGATTAGTTCATGCTAGAAGTTGCAGACAGCTCAGCCCAAGCAGATGAACTCAGCCGCTTAGCCGGTATCGTTATTTTAGCAGGCGGCGCCTCCAAACGTATGGGTTCGCCAAAAGCTGAGCTTATCTTGCCAACGGGTGAGCGTTTGCTTGATTATCATGTCAGACAAGCGCTTAAATTAAGCGCTGCGATGATGAGCGATCTACCTATTATGATTGCCGATAATGGACGTGGTTTTAGCGTCAATGCAGATTTGCCTAAAAAAGAAGCGCAGTCGTCAGTTTTTTATATTGAGGACTATCTTTCGGTTGATAATATTTCGGTTAACAACATCTCTAGCAATGAGTTTTCTATTAGGCATAATAAACCGATTGAAACCGGCGGCGCGTTGGTGGCGATTGAAGCAGCGCTACAATCATTAAAACGTTTGGCAAGTTCAAATTCATTAACGAGAGACGCAAACTGGCAACAATCTTGGCTGCTGGTCATTAGCTGTGATAGCTTGATTCCTATCAGCGATTTATGGCAAAAACTGCAACCTTATATCACGCAGGCTGATGATAAATCTGTCATTTGCCTAACCGATGACAGCCATTTATATCCATTATTAGGTTTATATCGTTTAAGTATTGAGTCTGAGTTAAAGCAGTATATTGATGACGGACAGCGGCAAGTAATGAAGCTTATTAAGCCGATTGTGCAGCCTGTACCCTTTACCCAAGTATGGCAAGCGTTAACCAATTTTAATACGCCTAAAGATTTTGCAAGTGCTTGTTTAGCCTTAAATAACTTATAAAAAGGTTTAGTTAAAGGTTTGGTTAAAGAAAGTAACTTTAAGAAAAATGAGCCATTTAATAAGCACTGTATTTAAGAAAAACGAGCCATTTAAGAGACATAAAAAATGAATAGCGATAGTCAAAAAGACAACAACCAAGCGACCAAACAAGCAACTAAGCAACCAAGTAACCAATCTGGCTTATCGCATTTAGATAGCGACGGTGATATCACCATGGTTGATGTGAGTGGTAAAACGGCCAGTACCAGAGAAGCACATGCAAGCGGACAAGTGGTTTTTCCTGCAGATATCTATACGCAAATTAAAGCCGCGGATGGCATGACCAAAAAAGGCAGCATCACTCAAACCGCTCATATTGCTGGTATCATGGCAGCCAAACGTACCCATGACCTCATTCCACTTTGTCACCCCTTGCCCTTGGATAAAATTGGTCTAAGCTTTGCATACGATGATGCCAACCATAGCATTACTGTGACCGCCACCGTGAAAGTCACCCACAAAACTGGGGTAGAAATGGAAGCATTAACCGCCGTTAGTGTCGCCTGCTTAACCATTTATGATATGACTAAAGCCATCTCGCATGACATTGTGATTGATAATATTCATCTTATGAAAAAAACCGGCGGTAAATCCGATTATCAGCATAAGTAAGAGTGATTTGAAAAAGTAAAGTTCTGAAAAGCCTAACGTTAGACAGTGAATAACCAGTTTATCAATAAGGGAGATTGCTATGAGCACCTTAGTAGAAAGCAATACAGACTCTAAATTAGAAACTATGATGAATATTAGCGTCTTATATTTTGCCAGCTTAGCCGATGAAGCCAATTGTCACGAAGAAAAAATCACGGTGCCACAGTCGACTTCATTAACTGAGCTATATGAGCAGCTGCGCCAAAAACATCGCTTCAGTCGTCCGCAGTCGGAGCTACGGGTGGCGGTAAATGACTATTTTGCTAAGTGGACGGATGAGATTTATGACGGCGATAGCGTGGTTTTTATCACGCCAGTGGCTGGTGGTTAATTTAACATAGCTTTTTATTAACCTACTTATTTATCCTTTTTTATGAATTCACTTTTTATGAGCGCCGTAACTTTACGCGATGCTTAAAGTTAAAAATCTCGTTATACAATATTGTTAAATAATAGGCAGAAAAAATGACAGACAACGTACATGGGCAATCTATGAGTATCAAACGTAGCATCGATGAAGCGTACCTCATCGCTGAACGTGATGGTTTTGCGCTGTTAGATACCGATATTGACGAAAGTCGCCTTAAAAAGACGCTCGATAATGACAGCTGCGGCGCCTTTGTCTGCTTTGAAGGCCGCGTACGCAATCATAATAATGCCACGAGTGTTAATCGTCTAACCTACTATGGCTATGAAGATTTGGCCATCAATCAAGGCCGAGCCATCATTGAAGAAGCCAAAAAGCGTTTTGAGATTCTCGATGCCATTGCTATCCATCGCATTGGCGCGTTAGAGATTGGCGATGTGGCAGTTTGGGTTGGTGTGGTTTCTGCCCATCGCTATCCTGCTTTTGACGCTTGCCGCTGGATATTAGATACGATTAAAGCCGATATTCCGGTGTGGAAACAAGAATATTACCAAGATGATTCTTCAAAATGGCTGAGTAATAATGGCTAATTAACGGTTAATTAATGACGACTCACTCAATAACATTGATGAAAAATATGTAGTCGTGATATGCATATCGTTTAGAAAACAATTAAGCCAATAACTATAAATAACTGATATATACTGCAAAATTATTAATTCTTACTGACTATTGTTCCTTTTTTAAAGTAGAGGATTTAGGTTATGCTATCAAAATCATCAAATGCTCAGCATCAACCCATTACCAATTTGTCTTATTTAAAACGGTCTAAATCGATAGCAATATTGGGCGCATCCGCGTGCTTGGCTTTGACGTTAGGCGCTTGTAGCCAAGAAAACAGCCCTAATGAAACGGCGACCGTTGCAGAAAACGCACCACAGACCACTCAACCTAGTGAAGCCATTCGTATTGCTGCCGCCGCCAATTTATCAGACGTATTGCCTGAAATCATCGAAGGCTATAAAAAAGATAAGAACCTGCCGAATCAAGAGATCGAAGTTACCTTTGCTTCTTCAGGTAAACTATATTCGCAAATCACTGCCGGCGCACCTTACGATATTTTTTTAGCCGCCAACCAAGAGTTCCCCGCTAAACTGGTCGATGAGATGTTTAAAGGTGACAGCAGCCATACGCCGTTTACCTATACTCAAGGTCAACTCTCCATTTATAGCGCGACCAAGCCGGTTGATAGTTTGAATCAGAGTACACTGACGGAGCTATTAAAGCGTGATGACAAGACGAAAATTACTATTGCCAACCCTGAGCTTGCGCCTTACGGCGAATCTGCCAAGGCTTATTTACAAGCACAAAACCTTTACGACTCTCTAACGGCACAAAAGCGCATCATTCAGGCGGAAAATATTGGCCAAGCTTTTCAATATGCCCACACAGGTAATGTCGATTATGGCTTTGTCGCCCAGTCGCAAGTGACCGCCATCAAAGCGACGCCCGAGCAATTTTATATTTTACCAGCCGACTCTTATCCTGCTATCCTGCAGGACGGTATCGTCATTACCGATGGTGCTAGCGCAGCAGATTTTACTGATTACCTGCGCTCGCCTGCTGGACAGGCTTATTTTGCTAAAGCAGGTTATTTGGCTGTTAAGTAGCTTGTTTGTAGCAATCTATCGAGAGAATAAGTACGGCTTAGGTTTGCTCAAGTGAATACTTTAGCCCTTTGATAAGCTTGCCTGCGTGAAATAAGTGAAATGTGACATAAGTGACACGTTATCAAGGCAAGCGATCTATAAATAAAGTAGCAGCATAAATAATGTCCTATCAGCGGCGCACTGGATAAAAGGTAGATAGATAATCACGCTATGATGTCCCAGTTTCTTATCTCAGACATGCTGCTGCCGGTATGGGTAAGCATCAAGCTTGCCAGCATTACCACCCTTTGCTTATTGTTATTTGCAACGCCACTCGCCTATTGGCTTGCCAAGCCTAGCCGCGGAAATGTCGCTGGGCGTATAAAGATTCTATTGATGGGTATTATTGCGATGCCGCTTGTTTTACCGCCTACCGTCATTGGTTTTTATTTATTATTATTGCTAAGCCCGAGCGTCGGTATTGGTCAATGGCTTATCGAGCATAATATCAGCCCTTTGGTTTTTACCTTTGAAGGGCTGGTAATTGGCTCTATCATCTACTCCTTACCCTTTTATATTCAGCCCGTCTATGCTCAGTTTTTGCGTATTCCCCAAAGCGTCATGGAAGTGGCAAGCTTATTAGAGCCTAGCCGTCTTAGACGTTTTATAAAAATTGTCCTACCGCAAGCGCGCATTGGCATCATTCTAGGCGGCTTAATCAGTTTTGCGCATACCATTGGCGAATTTGGCGTGGTACTGATGATAGGTGGCAGCATTTCAGGTGAGACCAAGGTTGTCTCTATTGCGATATATGAGCAAGTAGAGGCGCTAAATTATGAAGCAGCGCACCTGATGTCGGGGATTCTTATTATTATGGGTATTATTATGGTGGCGCTGATTGCTGCTGTCAGTCGGCTTAATCAGCGCCCGTAAGCACTTGTTTTATCAACCAATAACAAGTCAAATTTCTTGTTGTAAGGAATCAAACTTCTTGCTTACTGCTTTTTTTCGCCAAATCCAAATCGTTGCCATAAGCAAATAAAGCCGGCGCACCGCCAGTATGCCAAAACAACACACTATCAGTTTTCTTAATCTTCCCCGTACGAATCATATCGGTAAGCCCGCCCATCGCGCGACCAGTATAAACAGGGTCGACCAATATCCCTTCTGTTTGCGCCGTCAAAGCGATCGCCTCATTTTCTAATGCGCCCACTACGCCATAGCCTTCACCAACATAATCAGAGTTAAGAATCAAGTCTGACGCGGTAAATTCATAATCTGTATTGATTAATTTTGCCGTATTATTAGCAAGCGCCAAAGTATATTGATCAAAGGCGACTTTATCGGTTTCGCCTTTATCAATATTGATGCCAACGATTTGATAAGGTGAGTTAAAGATTTTGTTGCCAAGCATTAAGCCCGCTTGCGTGCCGCCAGAGCTTGAGGCAAACACGATGTGGGTCAAGGAGAAGCCCATGCTTTGACGCTGCGATTCTAGCTCTTTAAACGCCTCTACAAAGGCTAACGCCCCAAGCTCGCTTGAACCACCGTACGGCACCACGTAGACGTTTTTACCTTGGTTGGTTAATTGCTCAACGATGCGAGGAATATCCTCGCCTTTGCGATGATTGCCTGCCCAGTGGATATGGCAACCAAACAGCTTATCTAGCAAGAGATTCCCATTTGCCTGCTCCGGCTCTTCGCCGCCTAAGACTAAATGACACTCCAGTCCTAAGCTTGCCGCCGCTGCTGCTGTCTGACGGCAATGGTTTGACTGTATCGCGCCCGCAGTGATGATGGTATCGGCACCTTTGGCGAGCGCGTCACCGAGGATAAATTCAAGCTTACGAGTTTTATTGCCACCCAATGCCAGCCCCGTATTGTCATCTCTTTTCATATAGATTTTGGGACCGCCCAAGGCTGCACTCAATCGTTTCAGCTCAACCAGAGGGGTTGGAAAAAAGCCTAGCAGCTCTCTAGGTATGTGGTTATATTCCATGTTATTTTCTATCCCTATTATCAATAGCCATGTAGAAATTATCTGTTAGCACAGCATACAATAGAAATATAAGTCACGCCGCTACTATTTAAAACGAGCAGACACAAAAAAACCTCAAACAATCTAATGTTTGAGGCGAAACTTGCTTAGACTTAACAGTCTAAATTCGTTTTAAATATGGCGCAGCGGACGGGACTCGAACCCGCGACCCCCGGCGTGACAGGCTAGAACCACTATATTTCATTAAGTGATATTAAGCTATATTAACCTATGAAGTATTATGAAATAAGGGCTATAGGTATTATTCTGCTGAGACGTTTAGCGTATTTTAACACATTTTAGTAAGAGTAAGAAATATATTTTGGTCACCCAATAGGTTCAATTACTAGGCTTTATATAAACAAAAAAGTTTAATAATTGAACCTATAAAATTTATATAGAGTATTTAGAATTTAATACTAGAGGATAGTGAGGGCTTAAGAGTAAGAGTTATTTTACTCCTGGAAATTTTATCGCCCTCCTTTTTATAATATCTGTATTTCTAAAATACTGTTATGTTATTGATTTTTACGGCTAGGTCGCAAGTAAAGTTGGATTTATATGATGAATATGCAATACTAAATATCACTTTTTTTAAAGCCCATCTACACAGCGCTAAAAAAAGTGAGCAAGCTATACCGATGCACATAGGCAACATTAGTGGTTTTTATCTGATAGATATAACATCCTATGGTTTATGCGGATCATATTAACTGTGCTATAAGTACCGCTAAGGTATGACTTTCACCTAAAGCTCATAATGTTTATATCATCTTGCTTTAGATTTAATACCTTATTTGATCCTCTATCGTAATTTTTAATACACTACCAACTCTTCTCTTCATAAGAACCTTAGGTGCGATAGCCTAATTCTTTTTGATGTATTTAAAGTGTTGGAATATGCTATGGAGAGATGCATTCATGGGTAAGAAAAATAATTTACATGTTGCAAGTAGTACGCCTATCGGCGGTGGCGCAGTGGTAGTAGATCGCGGCGGTGCAGCCATACTAGAGAGAATGAGATACAACCAACAATATCGTGAGAATGTTGCGGCTCGCGGTCAAATCATTGCGGATATTTCTAATGCAAACCACTATAGAGAGATGATGAATATCATTTCTGAGCGTGAATACGGCAATAAAAAGACTTCACGCCGTTTAGAGGTTATGCCTGAATTACATCTACTGGTTGAAATTAGAGAAATCTTATCTAGAGGTGCTTTTCCAAAATATTATTATGATAAGAATGGCTCACGTATCACCCGCATGGTTGATAAGAACGCCTATAGTCATCTTGAGGCTGGCGAGTATTGTTTCTATCTAAAAGCGAAAGAGGACTCCACCCGACATTAGGGTGGAGGTGAATTTCGCCTAGTGTTTATTATATTTTTATACAAATTAACCCCACTCTCAACTTGTTTTTCTAAGGTATTGGTTTACTTAGTTTTTAAAATTTCAGTTAAAACAATTAGAATTTT
>NZ_JACSQR010000069.1:0-2868 GCF_014836505.1 Psychrobacter communis | reverse complement strand
GCAGAGAAGGCCACACAAGAGCGACTAGAGCAGCAAGCGGCAGAGAAGGCCACACAAGAGCGACTAGAGCAGCAAGCGGCAGAAAAATTGGAGTGTGATCGCATTGAAAGCCGTACAGCGTATAAGCTGCTCAAGTTGCAGTTGGTTGTAAAAATTACCAAGCCTTGTGCGTATGGAGATCCTACGCTACTAAAACATGCAATCACGCCTATTGGAAAAGATCTTTATATGCTTCTAAAGCAAGCGAAAAATAAAGGTTACGACATCACTATCAATAATAGTGACAGTTACGGTACTCGCGTAAATCAAGATATAGCCCAAAACCCCACAGCAATAGCTTTTGAGCGATTCATGTTGCGCGCAGAAGTACTCTCTAATCCTGACATATATAATGATTTCGTGGTGAGACTTGGCATGCGCGAATTTTCAGATAAATATGGTATAGCGTGTAATTCTGAAGACCTAAAACAGCTCGATACGCTAAATCCTGATCCAAAATTTAACCCCCCACAGCCGCAACCTGAGCAAAAAATAGAGCACCAAGCAAAAAATGACTATGATTTAGATTTGTGACACTAAGTTTTTTTTAATTTCTTCGCGCCATGCGTATCAAGGAACAGCGCCTAAAAAACACCCTTATCACTAAATGTCACCGAACAAAAAAACGCTCCGCATGGGTTGAATATGCGGAGCGTTTGGCATTACTATACGGGTTAACGGTTACAGAGTGCTTCAACACCCTGTAACGGCCAAATAAGCATTCGCAGTGCGTTACTTGACCAGTACTAGAGTACCCGCTAATAGGGCTATTTTATTCACATTCTGCTCAAAACTCAACTCTCTGTTACGTTTTATCATATATAAACAGCTTATTTCTCCGTTACAGCCTAGTGCTGCTCTCTCTGTATCTGTGTCCGCTAGATGGGTGGCAGGTCACGGTGACGACTGCGTCTAGCAAAAGGACAAAGCTCTCGACAGGGGGTTCTAGACATATTGAGCAACGCAATGAGTGGTTATTTGTGCATATCGTAGCGGTATATTGGGTGTAAGCCCTTGCTAGCGTATGACAGCACAGTAGCGGTTAAGAGCGTGTCTAGGCGGTGCTATCAGCCGTAATCTTAACAACCGTAGCTTGATACAGTGATACGGTCTTGATGACGCGATGGGCGATGAAGTCGGCATGACTAATCACATCAAATCCAAGGAATGCACTAAAGTGTTTGTGAGTATGCTAGAAAATACTCATAAATGCTTTAGGGTGAGTGTTCCTTGAAATCTGCTCAAGGCTCCAAAATCAGCATCGGAACTTACTTAGGCTATTAAGTGTTACATAGCCCACTAGGCTATGTAACATAGGGACTCGCAAAAAAAAATTAGAATAAATAAACATACAAAAAAACAAATTAACAGAGTCGCAATTCGAATCTAAGAATTACAAACCTAATGTGAAAAGAAACGCATCTGAACCCTAAAAAATACCCTAGATATACTCAAACGTATATACCACGTATATACAAAAAGCGCAAAGAAAATTAAATCGAATCAGCTGTAATTACTCATTGATATTCGTATATACTAAGTATATACTTGTTATATACATTGTATATACGAGAGTATCATGACAACCAATAAAGACAAACTATTCACGGCTAAAGTCGAAGAACATCTTCTATCTGCATTCAAATATGCTTGTGAGAATCAAGATACCACAGCATCGCAAGCTGTCAGAGCGTTCATGAGAGAGTACGTTAAAAAGCATGGCCAAGCTGACTTGTTTAAGAAACATAAATAAGAGTAAATAATGATGAAAATATACCTAGGGTTGTTGTTCTCTTTTTTTGCACTTAGCGTAAATGCAAGTAATGGCTATAAAGTCTCAGGTGTATCTAACATCGAGAGTGATAAGCAGCTAAATACTCCTTGGGGTAGCGTAAGTGAAAGTGATGAAAGTAGTGTTAAAAAAGGACTAGTAGTTAGAACCAGTACAGGTGATAAGTATATTTATAAAGATAGTAAAAGTCAGACCCTACTATCCGATGCTAAAAGTAGAAAGCAGGAAGGCTCTGAGGTACAGACATCAATGGGCGGTAATAAGTACATTTATAAAGACAAGAGTGGTCAAGTTCTACTAACAAACATAAGCCCTAGTGGGGATTTTGATAAATTCACTAAAAAAGTGCATATAGACTATGAACAGCTGGAAGCACAATATAAAAAAGAACAAGAGAAAAGACGCTTATTAGCTAAAAAACCTGATGCTCAAATCGGTATGTCTAAGAATCAAGTTCTAAATAATACTAAGTGGGGAAAGCCTAACGATATCAATACAACAATTGATGCGTCAGGCAAGTCAGAGCAGTGGATATATGGCAATCAGAAATACTTATACTTCAAAAATGGCAAATTAACTTCGATGCAGTATTAGTTTGTATGTGATGCTTGTATTGCTTCATAATCATCTCTTACAGCGTCTTTATCCTTATCTGATACATACCCCTCATTATACAGTTTCCGCATCATCTGAGCGATTTGAGCGTCGTTTTGAGCTGCTGTTTTTAGAGCTGCCCCCCAGATTACTTTTTTTCTTGTTTCTAGTTTTCGAGCTGCTGTTTTCTCAGCGTTCATGATACGACTGGTAGCAGCTCTAGCTTTTGCCAGTTCGTCTGCTTTTTTCTCCGCTCTTATGAGTATAGAGAGCTTTTTATTATCGTCATCTGAACGCTCTTGTAACTCCCCTAACGCTATAATAAGTCTTTGCGTGTCATTGGGCCTCTTATAAGCTTTAAAGCGTGTGACAAGCGAATTTAGATAGTCTGTGTCGATGTTAGCCATAATTCAATTACTCCTTATTTTTTAGGCTTCACATGA
>NZ_JACSQR010000068.1:0-3048 GCF_014836505.1 Psychrobacter communis | reverse complement strand
TATCCGCTCGATTTTAAAATCACTGGGGGTGAAGTCCACGACAGTCAAGTTGCAGGTGAATTGATTGACATGATTGGTCAAGCTGATTACTTTATCGCTGATAAAGGCTATGACTCAGAAGCCATCAGAGACAAAGCCCGTACCCACGATATGGTGCCTGTCATCCCTAAAAGGAAAAATGCCAAACAGCCTAATCCAGAGTTTGATAGCTATTTATACAAACTGCGCCATTTAGTAGAAAATATGTTTGCGAGACTCAAGCACTTCCGTAGTATAGCCACTCGCTATGAGAAGTTGGCTCGTAATTTTAAGTCAATGCTTTATCTGGCGTGTACTATCATTCATTGCAAGATGAATTGAGGACACGCCCTAAGCTTATAAAGAAAAACGCTTATAAAGAAAAACGCTTGCGCAATTTGCCAATCAGACTACGTACGCGACTGCTTAAATCAATACGCACGTCGTTTTCAGGGTCATGCTCAACTTCATAACGCTTAACCAATTCAGGGCTGGCTTTTAATTTTGTATGATGCTGAAAGGCACGGTTGACGCTAATCTCAAGGAGGCTGGCGCGCATTGGTTTTGGTAAGCAGCGATAGACCTGACCTTTATTAATCAAGTCAATCAACAAGCCTGCATCTTGGAATTCAGTCTGTACTAAAACCACCAAGTGCGGCGCATCTTGTTTTAAGGTAAAGATAATTGGCGCGATATTTTCGCCGCTGACATTGATGTCGGTAATACACACGCCGATATCTTCATTGGCCAAATAATCGTAAGCTTCTTCTAAGCCTTCTGCGTGCAGGACTTTATAGCTATGCGAGAACTGCTTGCTTATTTGCTCAATCAGCTCGTCGGTTTCATCGATGACCAACAGTGTCTGCTTTTTACCCGAGCTATCAAATTGCTCCGCGTCCTCATCTGGATTATAAGTCAACGCGATTTCGGTAGCGCGGCCAACGACCGCAAGTAGTTCCTCAGATTTACAAGGTTTGGTCAAATAACGATAAATCTCCCCATCGTTAATAGAGCCAATAATCGCGTTTAAATCAGCATAACCGGTCAATAAAATCCGCATGGTAGACGGCGAGACTTCTTTGACTTCACGCAAGATATCGACACCCACGCGCTCAGGCATACGTTGGTCGCTGACCGCCACGTGTACATGGTTATTTTTGATATAGTCGATATATTCAGTCGGGTCAGTGGTGATAAAAACGTCATGCGTTTTACGAAACAGCAGTTTCATCGAACGTAAAATACGTTGTTCATCGTCGATAAATGCCAACTTCGGTTTTGGTACAGACCCTAGCTCAGCGCCAGAGGTTTCCATTTCATGGTCAAGTTCATTCATGATGATATCCTTATGATGAATAATAGTACGATAGTTTTATATAATCATTTAAATAGCAATTGAGCTCACAACAAAACGAACACCAGAACCTAGCATTTATGCTGCTAGGCTTTGTTCGGTTAAATCATTATCAATCGGTAGCGTTAAGGTAAAGGTAGTGCCAACGCCTTCGGTTGAAACCGCTTTAATGTCGCCATTATGCTGCTCCATAATCTGCTGACTGATGGCCATCCCAAGACCGGTTCCTTCGCCCGCGCCCTTAGTGGTAAAGAACGGCTCAAAGATTTGGTTAAGTACCTCGGCGCTCATGCCTTTACCATTGTCGCTGACATCGATATAGACATGACTGTCATCGGCGCGCGTTCGCACTTCGATTTTGCCATCTGGTTTTTCGCCCATGGCTTGCGCGGCGTTATTAAGCAAGTTCACTAGCACCTGATTAATCTGTGACGGCGAGCATTTAATTTCAGGCGTCGGCGCAAAATCAGTGACAATCTCTTGATGTCTGATAGAGTTGCCAGCGATTTTCAATGAGGCTTCGATACATTCGCGCACATCGATGGTTTTCACTTTTGACTCATCAAGACGGGCAAAGTTACGTAGGTTTAGGACCATCTCGGTGATTTGCTCGACACCAAAGAGTGAGTCTTTAATCAGCTCTTTAAGCTCAGTGGACAAATCATCTTCTTGGATTTCATCCGACGCACGGACGATATCAGCCAATAACTTATCAATTTTGCCATCAGTAGCGGCATCAGTTTTAGCGGCTTTTAACCCTTGTACCAACTCAATCAACTCTTCGTATTGCTCAGTCAACTGACCGATAATCTCAAGGTTGTTTTGCACATAAGATAATGGCGTATTAACCTCATGAGCGACGCCCGCCACCATTTGACCCAAGGTTGCCATTTTTTCTGAACGGATCAATTGCAGCTGAGAGTTTTTCAGCTCTTTTAGCGTCTCTTGTAGCTCAGCGGTACGCTCTTCAACTTTAATCTCTAGCTGCTGATTAATATTGGCAAGCTTACCTTCGTTAGATTGGATACGGTCTAGGAGGTCATTAATAGAGCCGTTTACCAGCCCAATCTCGTTGCGACCTTCGGCGAATTTAACCTCACTTAGCTTATTGTATTGCTTATCATTAATCAGGTTTTCCGCTTGCGAGATTTTATCGGTGGTTTCTTTTAACGGTTTAAACGCTAAATAAGTGAGCATAAAGTAAATCAAACCCGCGGTGATAAGTAGCGCGAGGGCAATCCAGTTAATCAGATTTTTACTTAGATTGTCAGCGATGGCGTTAATTTCAGCATCAGGCTGGACGACGATAAGTTTCCAATAAGTCTCAGGAATCTCAAATACGTACGCTTGGCTGCCGTTATAGTAGCTGTCTTTTTCTAACTCGAAGCTCTGCAATAAACGGCTGTCCATCGCGTTTTGCTTATTTTCACCGTTGTTTAGATAAGCGGCGTAGTTGACGAGATAATAGCCTTTTGACGTACCGGTTTCGGCTTTATCAAGCGTGGTCAATACCTGCTGGACTTGCGGCGATACGCTAGCGGCAACGCGCTCGATAGTCTCTTTACGCTGCATCTCCAAGAAGTTTAGTACCGGATTCCAAGCAGGGTTGCAAACAGTTAAATAAAACATATACAAACCTACCTATTTATTACTATAATAGATAGATTATATCTATA
>NZ_JACSQR010000067.1:0-3070 GCF_014836505.1 Psychrobacter communis | reverse complement strand
TCAGAAGTGAAACATCATCGCGCCAATGGTAGTGTGGCTCCGGCCATGTGAGAGTAGGTCATCGTCAGCTCTCTATTCCGATTACCCCCTTACGTGAATGCGTAAGGGGGTTTTCTTTTGGCTGCTTTAAGCTAAATAATTATTAAGGGGCTGTAGTAGATAAGGGTTAAATATCACACCATTTTCTCAGCGTTTTAAGCTGATGAGATGGTGAGCCATAGTTAAATCTAAACTCACACTCTTTTAAAAACAAATGGAAGTTCTTTTTATCGATCCCATTATATTTTCTGAGAGTTCGTTTAGACTGATTCCAAAAGTTCTCAATGCCATTGATATGATTATTTTTACCACAAGTGAACTCTTTAGAGTGATTGACTCTGAAATGTTTAAACTCGCTCACATCCAATGCATTGTAACTTCGATAACTATCCGTATAAACAAAGCTATCAGGCTTGATTTTACGCTTAATAACAGGTATTAAAGTAGTCTGTTTGGTGTCTGCTACGACAATGGTATAAACCTTGCCATTTCGTTTTAGTATACCAAATACGGCTGTTTTACCAGCAGCTCCGCGACCTCTTTTGCCTTTGCGCACACCGCCAAAGTAACTTTCATCTAATTTGACTTACGCCTAAAAGAGCTCATCAGCTTCTAATGAGAGATGGTAATCTATCACAAGTCTTATTTTATGATAAAAAAGTGCAGCAGTGTTAGGCTGAATATTGAGCAAATCTGCGGCTGTTCTAGCAGTTACTTCAGCTGCGTAAAACTCTAAGAGCCTTCGCTGAACTTTTTTACTTAGTTTACAACGGGTTATCTTCATAAAAGTAGTCTAGCATAGGGCTTATCTACTACAGCCCCTTGATTTAAGTTATCAGATATTAAATATTGCCTTTTCTAGTCTGACACCCTCTGCCTTAAAAGTAGCAAATAGTCTAGATCAAACTATTGACCAACGATTGATCCTTTGGCTGGGTATGAGCTCAGAAATATTCTACATGTATACTGTGAATAAATATTTTGGTATACGTATGTTAAATGCCAATGTCACTTGGATGTGTGAAGAGCTTGTTAGAATGGAGGTTTTTGAAAACCCTTTCACTGCACTTCATAGCGAAAAGTATATAGTACAAGGGCTAATGCTAAGTGGTTTACCACAGATCATGGCCTCAAAACTTTATAAAGAGTTATTAAATGAGTGATAGTATACTGTTGATATATAAATTATATCGTTCAATATATTTTTGAATCTAAGTGGTTATTAAATAACTCTTCCTAATTGTATTAAAAATTTTGATTTACTGTTTTTCGTATGAGAGAAAACTATGACTACCTCAAAAGTAACCTATCAAGGCGACCTACGCACCACAGCCATTCACTTGCAATCAAACAATGAAATTATTACTGATGCGCCAGTGGATAATCAGGGTAAAGGTGAAGCATTTTCACCGACTGATTTATTGGCGACCAGCTTAGCCAGTTGTATGTTGACGATTATCGGTATTAAAGCGCGTGATATGGAAATCGACATTGCAGGTACCACAGCTGAGGTGACCAAAATAATGGCTGCTGACCCAAGACGTGTCAGTGAAATACATGTCGAGATCACTTTTAGTCAAGCATTAGACGATAAAACGCAAAAAATACTTTACAACACTGCGCTGACTTGTCCGGTTGCGAAAAGTATCCATCCTGATATCATTCAAAAGGTGACTATTAATTCTAAGAGTTCTTAACTGCAAGAACTAATAACTTCTATAAAGGTGTTGATATGGCTAGCAAAACCTTACTTATCGTCGCACATGCGCCATCACCGAATACCAAAAAGCTAGCGCAATCAGCCTACGATGGTGCTAATCACTCCGATATAGATATCAACGTCATAATCAAATCTCCTCAAGATACGCAGCCTGAAGATGTGTTAGCTGCGGATGCATTATTATTAGGCACGACTGAGAACTTGGCATATATGGCGGGGCTGACCAAAGACTTTTTTGATCGCTGTTATTATTCGGTGTTAGAGAAGAAGCAGGGCATGCCGTTTGCACTATATGTTCGTGCAGGTCATGATGGTACGGGTACCAAGCTTGCCATAAAGACCATTACCACTGGGTTGCGCTGGGAATGGATTCAAGAAGCGCTGATTTTACAAGGTGATTGGCAAGAGGTATTTACTGAGCAAGTCGAAGAGTTGGCGATGACACTGGCAGCTGGGGTAGAATCGGGTATTTATTAATAAGGTGTTTTTATGGTTAAGGATAACTTAGGGAATATAGTTTCTAATCTACCATTTTCTCAAGCGTGTGAAAATAATCAGCAGCCAATACTAGAAGTCTTACAGCAAGAGTTAAAAAAATCGCATCATGTCTTGGAAGTGGGTTCAGGGACGGGGCAGCATAGTGTCTATTTTGCGCCACGTTTGACGCATTTACACTGGCAGACCAGTGATGTGCTTGCTAATCATGCCATTATCAATGCTTGGCATGCTGCGTATCCTGCCCTGAATTTATATGCGCCGCTTAGCTTTGATGTATCGTCTGATTCAGTGCCGATAAATAAGACTATCAATGCGCCTTACGATGCGGTATTTACCGCCAATACTTTGCATATTATGTCGTGGTTTTTAGTCAGGAAGTTATTTGAGTTGGTCGGCAATATGCTACCTTTAGAGGGAAAGTTCATCATTTATGGACCCTTTAACGAAAATGGCCGTTATAGCAGTGATAGTAATCGACAGTTTGACTATAGTCTTCGACAGCGTGATAGCAACAGCGGCATTCGCGCCTTAGAAGACATCATAGCAGTAGCAGAAAAACAGCATTTACTGCTAATAAATCGCTATAAAATGCCCGCCAACAATGAAATATTAGTTTTTCAAAAAAAAGCTAACTTACTATAATATTTTAAAAGTATATTTTAAAAACTCACTCCTATCTTCTAAGTCATTCTAATCATATTTATCCGCCAAAACCTTAAAGTCCTTTTTATAGCGTTTAACCGTTCCAAAAATCTTACTCAAACCTAGCCAATATTGACTATTAGATAGGTTTGACGTTTTCTTTCTGCTTCA
>NZ_JACSQR010000066.1:0-3271 GCF_014836505.1 Psychrobacter communis | reverse complement strand
TTGGTGCTAATTTGATATTCCTCGGCAAGTTGTCGAATGCTATAGCCTTCTGCAAGCTTATTGAGGATCAGTTGTCGGTAGTCTTTTGAGTATGCCATATTATATACTGTAGCGGATTTTTGTTTCTTTTACTATATGAGAAGAGTCATCTCAATTTAGAACTTGAGAATAGAAAATTTATAGTGAAATACTTAGCAGGGGAAAGAATGAGAAATGCAAATAGTGACGGTGGTGAAAATCTTTTAAGACAATTGGGACTGGGCGTTAAGAATCGCGGTAAGCAGGATGGCGTCGTCAGGATAGGTAAGTTTAATGTTCTGCCGATTGCCAACGACCAAACGAATTGGCAGCGCTAAGTACTCAAACGCGCTTGCTTCATCGGTGATAGCAAGGTCATACTCTTCAACATACGCCAACACTTCCCGCAGCTTAGCTAAGCGAAAGACTTGCGGCGTTTGCGCTTGCCACATATTACTACGCTCAAGCGTACGTTCAACATAAGAATGCTGTTTACCTTTAGCGCTATTAATAGCTTCGGAGACAGCGCTAGCGTGCTTATAGGACGCTGTATAGGATTGTTTTAGGGTATCGGCAACTGGGGTCGCTAAGATAGCGCCATACGGCTCTTGCAGCGCGGCTTTAATCACTTTATCAATATCTTGTTGAGGCACCGCTGGACGCGCGGCATCATGGATAAGCACCAAGTCTGAGTCATGCGCACCTGCCCT
This sequence comes from Psychrobacter communis, assembly GCF_014836505.1. NCBI lineage: Bacteria > Pseudomonadati > Pseudomonadota > Gammaproteobacteria > Moraxellales > Moraxellaceae > Psychrobacter > Psychrobacter communis. Next base: position 2,543 of record NZ_JACSQR010000066.1, on the reverse strand, counting down.
AATAAGCGCCTCTACCCCTGCTTGCACGGATTGCCAACGCTCTGCTCCACCGCTCGTATATTCAATAGGCAATGCAAAATTAAGCGTCTGCGCCGTATGATCATCTTTTGCAATCACCAATAAACACTGATCAATATAACGACTGCTCGCAAGCCGTGCCACGCTATGTTGTAACAAGGTCTGCCCTTGTAGCTTGGTATATTGTTTGGCGATTGATGCACCAAAACGACTACCGCGACCCGCAGCGACAATCATGGCATGTATATGTGGTGTGGTATTCATAAGGTGGTTTTGATTGATACTCATGGTCAGATTCCATGATGATATGACTGGATTGGATAAAAAGGAAGTTAAAAAAAATCGTACTTTAAATATAAGCAGAAAAAATTATAGGTAATCGTTTATTTTGGAGTAGATAGAATCAATAACGGCTATGGGTTGTCGGCGCTGTTGATACTTGTACAAAGGTTTCATTTGGCTTAATCAAGCCTAAATCTAAACGCGCGTGTTCCTCTACCGCTTCAAGGCCGGTTTTTAGATCATGAACGTCCGTACGCAGCAAGTTATTTGCCGCTACTTGATTGTCATTTAAACGCTGTTGTTCTTCAATCTGGGTCAATAATTTATGATGCTCAAATTGACCGTTTTCACCCAGCCAATACTGGTATTGCAGCCCTAACAGTACAGCGACCGCTAAAGCAAGTAAGATAAATTGGCTAAAGTATTTCATAAAGTATTAACGCCAAGTGATAAAGGGATAATAATTAAAATCGAAAATTAGATTAACTTATTAGGCGCTATATCATCTTGCGAATGACAATATAGCGCTTAGCTTTAAGCCTAACTTTTCAACTACTTAGCTGATTAGCCACGTAAACCGATAAACTCTTCACGGCCACGGTAGCTTGCACGTACTTGTTGCTCGATACGTAGTAGCTGATTGTATTTTGCAACACGGTCTGAGCGGCATAGTGAGCCGGTTTTAATTTGTCCCGCTGCTGTGCCAACTGCTAAGTCAGCAATGGTGCTGTCTTCCGTTTCACCTGAACGATGCGAGATAATCGTTGCATAGCCATTTTTCTTCGCCAGATAGATCGCATCCAGGGTTTCTGATAAGGTGCCGATTTGGTTAAACTTAATCAAAATCGCATTGGCAATGTGTTTATCAATGCCTTCTTGCAAAATAGCAGGGTTGGTCACGAACAAATCATCACCAACCAACTGAACTTTATCACCAATCTGTTCAGTTAAGTATTTCCAGCCATCCCAATCCGACTCATCAAGACCGTCTTCGATAGAGATGATAGGATATTGACGCGTCAAGCCTACGAGGTAATCTGAAAAACCTTGGCTATCAAAGGATTTATTACCCTCGCCTGCCAAGATATATTGACCATCTTTATAAAACTCACTGGCAGCACAGTCTAGAGCCAAATGGATATCATCGCCAGCTTTATAACCGACTTGCTCAATCGCTTGCATGATAACGGTGATGGCTTCTTCATTGCTACGCAAGTTTGGTGCAAAGCCGCCTTCATCGCCGACGGCAGTATTTAAACCCTGTGCTTTTAGGACAGATTTTAAGCTATGAAAAATCTCTGTACCCGCACGCAGCGCCTCTGAGAAGCTGGTGAAACCAACCGGCTCAATCATAAACTCTTGGATATCAACGGTATTGTCTGCGTGCTCGCCACCGTTCAAGATGTTCATCATCGGTACCGGCATGGTCAATGATGTCTGATTGCGCAAGTTTGCGATATATTGATGCAACGGTAGGCTTTGTGACTTAGCAGCTGCTTTTGCCGTTGCCAAAGACACCGCCAACATGGCATTAGCGCCAAGGTTGTCTTTATTTTCTGTACCATCGAGCGCAATCATAGCGTCATCAATCGCTTGCTGTTCAGTGACGTCTTTGTCCATAAGCGCGCTACGAATCTGGCTATTGACATTGGCAACGGCTTTTTTGACGCCTTTACCCATGTAGCGATCTTGATCGCCATCACGCAGCTCAAGCGCTTCACGTGAGCCAGTTGAGGCGCCACTTGGGGCAGCAGCACGGCCAATTGTGCCGTCAGCTAAGATGACATCAGCTTCAATCGTTGGGTTACCGCGCGAGTCTAAAATCTCACGAGCGCGAATGTCTATAATTGCGGCGAAGTTGGTGGTTTCTTCAGCGTACATAATGTCTGTTAATTCCTATGGTCATGCCAAGTTTGAGGGATAAATAACGGCAACTACAATACAAAAAAGGTAAAGCAAAATATCGTATAGCACTTATAGCAAAACCAACAATATCTATTCATATAATTGACTGGTTTCATGCCCTTATTAAAGCTTCATCTAATACTTTAACTGTCAGCTATCGTGCTTGGCATCATAGCATAAATTTTGCCAAACTTCCCTTATCTTACCCCAACTTGCGCCCATAAAATGAAATATAGCCTGTAATATCAGCCATTAAAGAGGGGGTTGCAAACAGTTAAATAAAATATATACAAACCTACCTATTTATTACTATAATAGATAGATTATATCTATAATAT
>NZ_JACSQR010000065.1:0-3763 GCF_014836505.1 Psychrobacter communis | reverse complement strand
TTAAGAGCGTGTCTAGGCGGTGCTATCAGCCGTAATCTTAACAACCGTAGCTTGATACAGTGATACGGTCTTGATGATGCGATGGGCGATGAAGTCGGCATGACTAATCACATCAAATCCAAGGAATGCACTAAAGTATTTGTGAGTATGCTAAAAAAATACTCATAAATGCTTTAGGGTGAGTGTTCCTTGAAATCAGCTCAAGGCTCCAAAATCAGCATCGGAACGTGCTTAGGCTATTTAGTGTTATATAGCCCACTAGGCTATATAACATAAGGGCTACAGAGAAAAATTTATAATATATATATATAAGAAATTAACCAAAAAAAAATAATAAATAAAAACCTAAAATAAAAAAAAGAGAGTCGCAATTCCAATCTACGACTCACAAGCCTAATGTGAAAAGATACTTATCTAAACTCTAAAAAATAACTTGATTATACTGAAAACGTATATACCACGTATATATAAAAAGCGCGAAAAAAATTAAATGGAATAAACTGTAATTATTCATTGATATTCATATATACCAAGTATATACTTATTATACACCACGTATATACGAGAATATCATGAAAATCAATAAAGATAAGCTATTTACCGCTAAAGTAGAAGAAAACCTACTTGATGCCTTCAAACATGCTTGTGAAAACCAAGATACTACTGCATCTCAAGCTGTTAGGGCGTTTATGCGAGAGTATGCTGCAAAATATGGACAAGCTGACCTGTTCCAAACATCAAAAAAAACCAAAGGAAGATAAAATGAGAGTTGAACATGGAACACGATTCTATGATGACACAGACGAGCGCTGTTTTTTTAACAAGATAGTTCTTGAAAGAGGGGGATATAATCCAACTCTAGGCAGGTGTGACGATGATCTGATCATCGGCTTTGTCCAGTGCTATGATGGTGCTACAGGCGAATATAAGCGTTACTGTGGACGTTTTAGCGAGAACGATCCAGCTGCAAGCATCGGTGAGATAATGCAAACTGGATCGAAATTCGATGACACTATGCAGGAATGGTTTAGGGCTGTTGAGCGCAGTAAAAATTCCGAGATTTAGAAACTTAAATTATTAGACGTTGTGAGAGCCTTGTAATCAGCTCTTACAGCGTCCTTATCTTTTTCTGCTACATACCCCTCATTATACAGTTTCCGCATCAACTGAGCGATTTGAGCGTCATTTTTAGCTCCTGCTTTTAGAGCTGCCCCCCATATCACTTTCTTCCTTGTGTCTAATTTTCTCGCGGCTGCTTTTTCAGCGTTCATAATTCGCTGGGTAGCAGCACGAGCCTTCACTAATTCATCTGCTTTTTTCTCAGCTCTTAACAATACAGAGAGCTTTTTATCATCATCATCTGAGCGCTCTTGTAGCTCTCCTAGTGCGATAATAAGTTTTTGAGTGTCATTAGGCTTCTTATAGGCTTTAAATCGCGTGACAAGCGAATTTAGATAGTCTGTGTCGATGTTAGCCATAATTCAATTACTCCTTATTTTTTAGGCTTCACATGATCCTAGCATTCTATGATAATATTTGTATAGCGATATGTTTTAACCTTATCTGAGGAAGATAAGGCACGCTTAGTAGTTTCTCATTATTCCCCTATCGGTACATAATAAGAAACTGCGTGTTAAGGGGGAAAATACCCCCTTAAAAACCCCAACCAGTCTATCGACTGGCAAAAAGAAAAGAGCAAAAAAATGGCAATCGGTCGATTAAGTGTTGGAGTAGGACCAAAAGGAAAAGCAGGACCTCACGCTATGTATATAGCGAGAGAAGGTAAGTATGCTAAGCATAACGACAAAATAGAAAAATTAGAGGCAACAGGTAGCGGCAATATGCCTGATTGGGCGCAAGCTGATCCGAATTTTTTTTGGAAAATGTCCGATGAACATGAACGTAAAAATGGTACTTCATATCGAGAGCATGTGATTGCCTTACCTCGTGAACTAACAGCAGAGCAAAGACATGAGCTAATCAAAGAATGGATTGAGCAAGAGATTGGAGAAAAACACGCCTATCAATACGCCATACATAACCCCCTAGCGATGGACGGAGGAGAGCAGCCACACGCGCATATTATGTTTAGCGAGCGCTTGATCGATGGTATAGATCGCGATCCCGATCAATATTTCAAGCGGCACAATAGCAAGAACCCAGAGAAGGGAGGCGCTAAGAAAGCTAATACCCCCAAGCTCGCAGATGAAAGAAAGTTAGAGTTAAAAGACCAACGCGACAGATGGGAAAAACTATGTAACTCTCATCTTGAGTTGGCTGGGTCAGACGCTAGAATAAGCATGAAAAGCCTTGCAGATCAAGGTATTGATAGAGACCCAGTGAACCTGTCAATGCAGCAAATTAAACGCGCAGATGTCGAAGAAATCTATACTGATCTACTCACCGCCACCGCAAAATTTAACAACGCTAAATTAGATGGCCAGGCTATTAATATTGTTGCTGAGTTATCAGCCATTAACGAGAAATACGAGAAATACCATGAACAAGCAGATAGAACAATTAACACAGCAAGTGACGCAATTAACTACTCTCAATCAATCATTGAGGATCGAGAACGAAGAATTATATGGTCAAGTAAAAAGCATCAACGTTATGAACAAAGAATCGAAAGTTCTACAAAAAGAATTAGCATCAGCGAACAACTCGTTACTAACACAAAACAAAGAGTTAATGACAGTAAACAGCTCATTACAAGTACAAGTGAACAGCTTGACCAAATCATTAGAGAGCTTGAAGAGCAAAGGCTAGCAGCGGAACGGAAACAACAAGAGCGTATAGCAGCGGAGAAGGCAGCACAGGAGCGATTAGCAGCGGAGAAGGCGGCACAGGAGCGATTAGCAGCGGAGAAGGCAGCTCAGGAGCGATTAGCAGCGGAGAAGGCAGCTCAGGAGCGATTAGCAGCTGATAGGGCAGCTATAGGTAAGCGCCCACCGTTCGAACTCGTGAATATTAGAATGGAATCAACCGTAATTAATAAATATAGTCGAAGAAAAGATAATGAGCTGTCGGGCAATGTGCCTATCGGCGAGATGATCAACCACCTACTTCAAGCTATGCGCGATGGGCATGAGGTGGTATTAGATGAAGGCGATAACAGCCACCTAGCAAACAATAAGACTGCTCAATCAATTAAAGAATTTATGCTCAAAAATTTAAGCGATAAGCAAGTGAGGTACGATTACGGAGATTTAGGGATTGAGAAATTCACTGATAAATACGCTCTCAGATGCGACATAAGTGACTTAAAAAGACTTAATGACATAAACCCACCTGAGCCAATGCACGAGCCGCAAAAACAGCCACAAAGGCAATCTCAGCCCGTAAAATCTACCCTGCGTAATGACGATTACGACCTTGGAATGTGATTTTTACAATTTTTAATAAATATTTTTTTATCCAACAGTACCCGTTACAAGAGAAAATTCTGCCACTTTACGCACAAAAAAACGCTCCGCACGGTTGAACGTGCGGAGCGTTTAGTATTACTATGTCGGTTAACGGTTACAGCGTGTATCAGCACACTGTAACGGACAAATAAGCATTCGCAGTGCGTTACTTGACCAGTACTAGAGTACCCGCTAATAGGGCTATTTTATTCATATCCTGCTCAAAACTCAACTCTCTGTTACGATTTATCATACATAAACCGTTTATTTCTCCGTTATAGCCTAGTGCTGCTCTCTCTGTATCTGTGTCCGCTAGATGGGTGGCAGGTCACGGTGACGACTGCGTCTAGCAAAAG
>NZ_JACSQR010000064.1:0-3926 GCF_014836505.1 Psychrobacter communis | reverse complement strand
GTTGGGCTGAGGTTATAGAATTTAGCTGCCTCGGCAAAGGTCATACCCTCGTCTAAGCTTTTTAGTACTTGTTTGCGAAAATCTAGTGAGTAAGTCATGGTCTTTATAATAACAATTGAATTTGTTAATTAGTTTATAACATTTTTAAGTAGGATTGACTATATTTACCTTAAAACTCATTTTCTAAAACCCTTAACTACCCTTATATAAAAAACACTTATCTTCAATCCATCAAATCAACATTTTTATTTATATATTGATAATAATTATCATTTGTAATATTATTCGCATCCATAGTTACACCCATTTTACGCTATGTTGCTATTTCCTATATTTAAACACCTATTCTTTTATTGATCATTTATTGAGGTTTTTATGCGCTTATCCCGTCTTAGCCAAGTAGTGGCACTTATCAGCGCGACTTTGATGCTAACTGCTTGTGGCAATGATTCTGATGACACCACAATCATTGATGGGACGCCGCCACTTTTGACCACTGATAGCAACTTTACCGATGGCTATAGCGCGGTGGCGGCAATATTTGTTTCTGGGCAAGTGCAAGATAGCAGTGGCATCAAATCGTTGACATATAAGCGCAACGAAGAGCCAGTGCAAACCTTAGACTTTGATACAAACGGGAATTTTGACGCGCGTATTTTATTGGCATTGGGTAGCAATAAAATCACTTTAGAAGCCACAGATAATAACGGCAACATCATGCGCTCGACCAAAACTGTCTATCTAGGCGATACTGTCGCGGCGGGTGGCTCACATACTGCTGCTCTGCGCGATGGAAAACTGTATGGTTGGGGGCGCAATAATTATGGGCAAACAGGTCTGGGAATGACGACAAAAATTGCCGACGTCATGGGTCATCCAGCTACCCCCATGCTGATGCACAGTGCGCCAAAAGACCTAGTATCTATTAAGTTTAATCAAAATCATTCGCTGGCGCTAGATGCTAAAGGTCAGGTTTATAGTTGGGGCGAAGATATTTCTGGGCAATTAGGACGCGGCGAGACTGGCCGCAACACTTGTAGTAAGACCGAAGACTGCCGCCTAGATATTGGTGCTATCGCTGGTATTGATAATGCGCTGATGGTAGCAGCAGGTTATAAGCATAACTTGGTACTGACCAAAGACGGTAGCGTGTGGGCGTTTGGTGCCAACACCCAAGGACAGCTTGGTAATGCGACAACGATAGAGAGCAGCACACCGGTTAAGGTTGATTTTTCAGCAGCCGCTGACATCGGGCATATCGTGCAAGTGGTGGCCAGTGCCAATAGCTCGTACGCCTTAGATGATAAAGGTCAAGTTTGGGGCTGGGGCAGCGACGCCTATGCCAATCTAGGTCGCGGGCAAGAATGTAACAAAGCCAATAACTGTATCAATGTTAATGCAAGGCCGATTCGTATTGATGTTCTGAGCGGCAATACCAATGCCCATACCAATGTTGACGTCAATACTACTAACGCTATTGTCCCTACTCCTCAGCTTGCCTCTGACCCAAGCATTGGCACTGAAAAAGTGACCCAACTTGCCGCTGGACGCGACCATGTATTGGCGCTAACCAATAAGGAAGCGGTCTACGCTTGGGGGCTCAATGCCAGTAGCCAAATAGGTTATAACGGTAAGCATTTCAAAGGCACTCAAAGCGCTTGGAAAAGCACCATTGTTAAGCCAACCAAACTGCCATGGTTTACTGATAAAAATATTCGTCGTATCTATGCCAATGGCAATGCCAGCTATGCGCTGCTGGACGATGTGCCATCGAACAATGGCACAACAGAAAATGGCTCAGCGACAGACGGTATCCTTTATGCGTGGGGTATGTTTGGGGAAACAAATAGCGCAGGCAAAACTGTCTATAAGGATTTAGATGAGCCGACCAATAAATTACCTAACTTAAAAAATATCGACAATATGGCGATGGGCGTCATGCACTTGATCGCCCATGAAAAACCTCTGCAGCAAAATACCAATACTAATACCAATACCTCGCATAGAGACGGTCAACTCTTTACATGGGGTTGGAGCTTTGAGGGCTCACTCGGTAATAAAGACACTACCCACGTTTGGATGTATAACACTCCTATGCCAGTCAATTTACCAAGCCAGCTATAAACGCGACTTATCTTTAACATGAGTATGCAATAGCAAATGTAGTGAACAAGGGCAGCCAAATTCATGTTGCCCTTGTTAAATTACGGTTTTGTTAATTTCCATTTACTCATCTTTGGTGTTTTTTTCATAATTTAATAAATGATATTTTTAGCCATTTTAGGTCTTGCCATGTCTCTACTGCCTCACTCACCAAATCACTGTTCACTAAACCTTTCAAATACTCCCTCTACTCTTTTATTCCCCGCCATACGCCGTGCGCTATTTTGTTTAACGGCAACTTTATTACTAAGTGCGTGTGGCGGCTCGGACGCTTCCGATAACTCAAGCAATGACAGCTCTAACACACCGGAGTTACCTAGCCAGCCTACGCCGCCCACTCCACCTGACAACCCAGACAGCCCAAACAATCCTGAAACTGATATCAATTGGCTACCAGCCGGTGGCAACGCGACCATTGCTGCCGATATCTCAAGGCCATTTTTACAAATTATGCCCAATTTACCAAGCAGTGCCTTGGGCGGCGTATCGCCAGGTCGCGAGCTATTTATCACCGAATGGACGCCAGCCAATCAAGGTCGCGTGCTCTTTGATGGCGTTGGCCCCTTATTTAACGCCAATGCCTGTACCCAGTGCCATAGTGCTGAAGGACGCAAACCCATTTATGCGGCAAATGGCGAGCTAAGTGACGCCATTTTATTTAGGCTCGGCAACAAACAAGGGCTTGCGCACACTTATTACGGCGAGCAAATGCAACATCAAAGTATCGATACCAGCATCGCAGCCGAAGGTAAAATGCGCTACACCATCACAGCGAGTAATGGCAACCAACCTACCGGTATCCAGTTTGACTTTAGCGCCACCGACCCCAATCAGCCACTGGGAGATACCGCTATCAGTGGGCGTATCTCACCGCAATTGGTCGGCATGGGTTTGCTCGACTTGATTCCTGAGGCGGATATCATTGCGGCAGCTGACCCTGACGATAACAATAACGACGGCATTAGTGGGCGCGTACATTGGGTACAGGATGGCAAACAGCGGCGCATTGGCCGCTTTGGCTGGAAGGCGATTAACTCAAGCCTACGCACCCAAAACGCCAATGCCATGTCACAAGATATGGGTTTGACCACTTCCGTATTTATGGATCCCAATTGTACAGCCAATCAGCCGATTTGTTGGACAGCGCCCAATGGCGGCACGCCTGAGGTTTCAGACAGCAGCTTGGATGCGGTGACCGATTTTATGGCCGCCTTGGCAGTGCCTGAGCGCCGAGTGGCTGATTTATCGACCTTTAATAAAGGCGCGCAGCTCTTTACCCAAGTGGGCTGCGCGAGCTGTCATACGCCAAAACAAAAAACGGGCGCTAGCGGGCGCTTTCCGCTGCTCGCCCAGCAAACTATTTATCCTTATACCGATTTATTGCTGCATGATATGGGCAAAGGTTTAGATGACGGCGTTAAAGAAAAAAATGCCGAAAGCTATGAGTGGCGTACACCGCCATTATGGGGCATCGGTATTGTCGCACGTGACCCAGAAGCACGGTTTTTGCATGATGGTCGCGCCAGCAGCTTGACAGAAGCGATACTTTGGCATGGCGGTGAAGCAGAAAGTACTAAGACACGTTTTAGACAATTACCTGCCACGCAACAACAAACGCTGCTAAGTTTTTTAAACGGCATTTAATAATCATTATGACAAGGTGAAATAAAAAAGCCCTCTAGTGGGGTAATGCCAGTCAGTTAAGGCAAAAACTCAATAAAAGTAATAAAATAGCCCATCTAATAAGTAGATGGGCTATTTTA
>NZ_JACSQR010000063.1:0-4446 GCF_014836505.1 Psychrobacter communis | reverse complement strand
TTTGTTGGTCATACTAGTTTCCTTCTTTGGGTTATTATAACCTCTTAGAAGCTGTCCAATTTTATTATGCCACTACATTCATGCTATTGAGCACCTTCATGGAATTGGTGTTACGCATGGTGATTTACATCCTGAAAATATAAAAATAAGTCCAGTTGCTGCTGATTCTGATTATCAGTTGTATCTATTTGATGCTTTAGACTTTAACTCAAATGGTAGTAGCAACTTAAATTATGAGTACGCTCCTAGCCACGCTGAAAACGCTACGACGCAAATGCGTGATATTTTTGCAGTTATGAAAATGAGTTGTGAGCTATTAGGAGTTGCTTGGGGTAAAGAGTCTGCTGAATTTCCTGATATTGCTAAAGTTATATCTATTGAGTTATCAGACTACAAATCAGGCTTCATTTCTCTTGAACGTTTTAAAGACGCTCTTCAACCAAAATCTGAAGTTCAACTGATTGAGGTAGGTGTTGGCAATAGAGATTCTTTTGACACTCTTGAAATATATCCAGAAAATGATGAGCTGTTTTTTCAGTTTGAAAAAAGTAAAAGTAAGGAGAAGAACGACGTACTAGTTAAATTTATAGGTTTAGGTGGTTTATTTAAAGCTTTTTACTCAATAACAGAAAAAAAGTTTACCCATGTCCTACCTCCTATTAACCGAGACCATATATCAGCTAAAGATAGAAGAGACAGCCAATCAATTATTTCTTTAGGAGTGCGGCTAACTAGCGAGCATCGTCATGATTTAGCTGATTTAAACAAAGTACTATTAAAGGACACTCATTTTACTAATGCAGTTGATGACTTTATTAAAGAGTTACAAAGAACGGATGAAACTACCAATCAAAATGTAGAACTTGAATCTGAGCCTGATTTTACTTCTGAAATAATGGAATCTACTGAAGAACCTTCAAAGAAGGAAAGCTCATACTCCTTTACAGTTAAAGATTTATGGCAAGCAATCTTAAACACCGAAACCGAAGCTCTTCCATATATTACCGCCACTGACTCAGTTATTTGGCAGGATGAGGATAAGGTTTATGTACCCTACAATGGAGAAGTAAGCCCTTTAGACCAATTCAATAAAGACGATATTGTACAAGCTTTAGGTAAAGATACCGCTAATGATAAGACCTTTGTATATGGAAACATAGATGTTAAAAGGAGCTCTTTAAACGAGCTTCATTTTAAGCCAGGTAGTGTCAGACGTAATAACTCCATAGTTGAAGACACAATAGTTTATATACAAAGTAAACAGAGTAAGGTTTCTTTTAACCGTCGTAAAAATGCGCTATCTAGAATTTTAGATGGCGAGGCCGTAATCAATAACCTTTATGAATATTTTGATGCAACTTGTAAATTACCCGCTACTCATTACGACTCTACTATTGGTGAAGATGACTTCAAACGATATGATCGTATTAATGAATATGAGCAGACGATAAGATTAAATGATCCCCAAAAAGAGGCATTTGAAAAACTATTAAAAAACGGACCAGTATCTCTCCTACAGGGACCTCCTGGGACAGGTAAAACTGAGTTTATCGCAGCATTCGTACATTACTTATTTGAGAAACAGAATACTCAAAGCATACTACTGGTGAGTCAGTCTCATCAGGCTGTTAATACAGCGGCTGAAAGAATACGTCGTCACTGTCGTCGACTTGATACAGAATTGGATGTTGTACGTTTTAGTAACCGTAGTAGAACTGTTTCAAGTGAATTACAGGATGTATTCTCTGAGAACTTGCAAAATTCAAAATACGAGTTACTCAAAGCTGAAAAAATTGAACGCATTCAAAATCTTGGTTTATTATTGGGACTCGAAAAAGACTACTTACGTAAAAGAGCTCAAATACACTTTGATATAGGTAAACAAATTAAGCGTTATAACTTATTGATGAGTGATAAAGACAATAAGGAAAAGGATATAGATAATAAAGAGGAAACAAATCTTCTTAAAGCTATTGAGCAAGATATTGAATCTAAAATGGCTCAAACCAATTTTAATATAGATTTCAACATTAGTCAGTCAAGTATTGAAGATATTTATACCAAGTTAGTTTCTGAAATCAATAAAGAATACTCCGTTGAACCAAAGGAAAGCTCAGAAGCTGGTGAGTTAATTCAACTTACTGAAGATATGCTTGATTCATTATCAAATGAGCGTACTAACTATGCAGAGTTCCTTGCTAGATCACGTCAGTTAGTAGTCGGGACCTGTGTTGGTATGGGACAGTCACATATCGGTATTAACGAAAATGTCTATGATTGGGTTATCATTGACGAAGCAGCAAGATCAATCTCTAGTGAGTTAGCCATCGCCATGCAGTCTGGGAAGAGAGTACTGTTGGTTGGTGATCATAAACAACTACCTCCCATCTATTCACAAGAACACAAGTTAGCTTTAGCACGACGATTAGGTATTCCTAAACGAGGTGAAGAGCTAGATGATGCTTTAGGTAGTGACTTTGAGCGTGTATTCCAGTCTGAATATGGAAGAAATACTTGCGCTACACTAAAAACTCAATACCGTATGGCACCTGCTATTGGTAATCTTGTTTCATACTGTTTTTACGACGGTTTGCTTGAAAACGGTAAACAAGAAGAAGATATTCCTGATATATATAACAGCGTACCCAAAGAGATCCAGTCCTGTGTCAGTTGGCTTGATACATCCTCTATGCCTAATGCATATCATACAGGTGCATCTAATGGGAGTTCATCTAATCGGGTTGAGGTTGATGTCATCATCAAATTACTACAAGATATCCAAAACAACGATGAACTTTTAAGTAGTGAGACGGCCAAAAAGTGTTTGAAAGAAGGCGATCACTTAATAGGAGTGATCTGTATGTATGCGGAACAAAAACGACTGTTACGTAAAAAATTCAATGAAAATACTTGGGATGACAGTTTTAGACAGTTGATAAAGATCGATACGGTAGACAGTTATCAAGGTAAAGAAAATAGAATCATTATTGTATCTCTTACACGTTTTGATAAACAGCTAACGACAGGATTTCTACATTTACCTAACCGTACTAACGTATCGCTATCACGAGCTATGGATAAGCTTGTTATTGTTGGAGCAACGAAAACTTGGGAAAGTTCAAAAAATAAACATACACCGTTAGCGGAAGTTCTTAAATATTTCAAAGAACACGGTAACGACTCAAAATATAATCTTATAGAAATGTCTTCTAACAAGCGAGGACGCAAATAATGAATAATTCAGGAAGCATAGTTTTTAATAAAGTTGATTTTGTCATCAAGTCGCCTAGCTTTAAAATCATATTTTCCTATATGGATGAGCGTGGCATCCCCTTTGTCAGAGAGTTTGCTCTACGTCTATTAAAACTAAATTCTTGCAAACCTAAGGATTTTGCTGATTATTTTGACTTTACTCAAAGAGAAGCCGAAATCGCCATACAGGACTTGACTGATAAAGGGTGGGTTGGATGGAATGAAGACGGTACTATCGGACTGTCAAGCAAGGGTCAACTCTTATTTGATCAAAACAGTAAAGGCCCAAAAATACCTAGTTTGCAAGAAAGAACCCAACGTTTGCATTTAGAGTTATTAGATAGAAACTTTATACCAAAAAAAAGGACTTCTAAAGATAATCGTAACGCGTTGGAGTTAAATGTACCAAACAAAGACTTGTCAGAGAGTAAGGATGTTGCTAAACGCCAGTTTCAAGCAGACTTTATGAACCTAAAGGAAGATAAGGTAATCGAAAATATTTCGGAGGACATTGAGCTGTACAAGATAGATTTAATTGAACAGCTTTATACTGACTTTTTTAGATTTACCCAACCTTTCGAAATTAATGCTGAAGACGGCACTCAATTAGAACGTAGCGAACTTGAACTTACTAGGTCTGATAATATACAGCAAACGATCACTCAAATACTGGATCAATATAAGCCTAGCCAGAATAACCTACCTGAGATTATGCAAAGCATGGAGTCTTTAAAAGATCCAGAGACTTTAAAAATTATTGTAGGCGGTAAGTTTGATTTTAATAAGTTTTTAGACTTAGAATTAAATAGTAATCACAAAACATATTTCGTCGGACAAACATATCATCAAAATAAAATAATTGATAAAGTTACTGAGCTAGCTAATAATCTAAAAACAACTAAAAACTTGACTTGGATTGCGCCGAGTGATTTTTATTGGGGCAAGCAAACGAAGCTAATTGAAGTAATTAACTCAATTTCCAACGGTGCTATGGTGAAACGCAATAAAGAAAAGGTTAGATTGTATAACTTTAAAACTTATTTACCGTTACCTGAAGAAAGTAGAAGCCTACGCAATGAAGTTCGTGATTTAAAGCATCAGTTCAAAGAAGTGTCTCAAAATCACCACCACAATCAGCAAAAACCACGCCATGATTGCTTGTGAGGACTTAAAAGTAGCCAATATGTCGAAATC